>JAFRXR010000171.1 GCA_017443395.1 Ruminococcus sp.
AAGGCACCCTACAATAACCATATCCACGGCTTCCTCCACAAGAGGGTGCATGAGGTGGTCGAGCACAATGCCGACAGCAACTGCGCGTGGGTAAAGACACGCTACATCTACGACGAGAACGACGAGTTCTTCCAGTACCTGCCCGTGAGGTTCGTTGCGGAGTACACGTTCACGCTCAGCGAGAACGGTCTCGAGCAGGACATAAAGTTCACCAATGCTTCCGGCGACAGGGTGCTGCCGATGTCGCTTGCTTCGCATACCGCCATAAACGCTCCGTTCGTTGACGGCGGCAAGGAGGCGGATATACGTCTCACAGTGCCGATCGGCAAGAAGTGCGAGCTTAACGAGCGCTGTCTGCCGACTGAGAACCTCAAGTCCCTGACAATGTGGGATCTTGAGTATAAGTCCGGCAGCAAGTGCCCTGTGCTCCAGGTCTGCGACAACGATATGTACTTCGGCGAGTACGCTGACCTCGACCACGAGAAGTTCCACGGCGTTATCGCTGAGGACATCGCCAGCGGCAAGAAGCTTTGCTATGAGGTCTCCGAGGAGTACAAGTTCTGGATAATCTGGAACGACCGCGGCTTCAACCACTATTTCTGTCCCGAGCCGATGACCGCCATGATCGACGCGCCTAACCTCAGCCTTCCTGCTGATGTTACAGGCTACCGTGAGGTCAAGCCCGGTGAGACCTTCACCGCACACCAGAGGTTCTTTACGAAGCTAGGATAATAAAAATGACGCACCCCGCAGGGGTGCGTCATTTTTTCAGGTATAAAATTTGTCCCGGTATGTGCTGACCTCCGTGAATATGCCCTTGTGTGAGCCGTTTATCTCCAGTGCGGTGATGCGTCTGCCGGTGACGCCGCTGAAGGTCGCGGCGTCCGACAGGTCCTCGCCGCTGTAGCCGCAGTACGAACAGAATGTCCGCTCGGCAGCACGGGTCGTGTATTTGTCGCGGAACACCAGCGCCTGCTGCGGGTCGCTCAGGAACTGTCTGTCCAGCTCGAAGAACTTGTGGCGGACTATCTTTTTCGCGGCAACATCGGGGTCGATGAGGTCGTAGCTGCCGAAGTCGCCGTTGATGTCGGACATATGGAAGCCGCTTATCATTCGGCGGTACGTCAGCTCTGTCCCCGAGGTGATGAGCCCGGAGCTCGGGTATGTGAAATGCTGCGGACTGCTCTCCTGTGTTATCCGCACGCAGTTGGTCCCTCGGATATACGGGTACGTCCCGCAAAGCTTGTAGCTCAGGTTCACTATGCCGTCCCACATCGAGGAATCGTTCTTGACGAATATGTAGCTGCTCGTGTCGGAATTGCTCTCGTGCGTGACGTAGGGGAAGGTGTAGTAGCTGTCCATGAGGGAGTTTATCGAGACGCCCGTCTTCATGCCGGGCTCGGTCTGGTTCTGGCAGAGGAGCGACGTGAAGCCCCGCGACACCACGGACGTGATACTGCACCCGCCGGCATTCGTCATGGTCAGCGAGTCTATCAGCCCGTGGTGGACGTTGTGCCCGCCGACGTAAAGCAGCAGCTCGGCGGCGTCTGCGAAGGAGGCTGATGTGCTCCACACCCGCACGCTCAGGTGTGTGTAGGGGAGGTATGCGTCCTTGATGAAGCGGAAAGAGAGTATGCTGTTCTCGCGGAGCTGCGTGCCGTCGGACTTCTTTATGATGATGTATGCGTTCATTCGCTCACCTCTGCAAGCCCGATGTTTTGCGGCGTGGCGAGCGTGACCGTCACGGGTATCCACTCCTCGCCGTTATCCTCGGCGGTGAACGACTGTATGTGGCAGCCGGTGAACGTCAGACCGCGGTAGGTCACGGTGAAGCCGTTATTCGTGGGGATAAGGTTGTTGATGTAAAGCAGGAAGCTCATGGGGTCGGAGTCGTTGTGTATGCGCCCCGTGAGCGTGAGACGGAGGATACGTCTGCCGGCATTGGTGACGACCTCTGCGCCGGAGACCGTCGTTGCCTCGGAGATGTCCTTCACCGAGGTCATCTTCATTCTCTCCACGACGAGCGAGACCGGACCTATGGTCACGGTCTCGGGCTCGCGGAGGGTAAGGGTGGTCTGTGTGCTCATTCAGCGCTCCTTTCTATCCGCGAGATACCGCTCACGCTCAGCTTTATGCCGAGCACGAGGCGGGAGATGTTGGAGTCGTGCTTCATGGTGATGCCTGCCACGGAGGTGGTCAGTCCCGCGAGCGAGACCAGCGCGGGGGAGATCCTCTCGCTGTAGTAGTCGTACAGCTTCTCCATGCTCCAGCCCTCGGGCGCGGTCACCCTGATGTCGAGCTCCGCCTTGAAGGGCAGATACATCGCGTATTCCGAGTACACCGGGGCGGTGCTCTCGAAGCGTCCCACGCCGACTACCGTGAATATCCCGCGGCTCTTGCGCTCAAGTGATATGCTGTCGAATGAGCTGTAGACCTCCGGCACTCCTGCGTCTGTGAGCGCGGAGACTGCCTGTTCCAAAATCTGTCTGAGCATTGCGCACCTCCTAAAAGCTGATGAATACGAAATTTCTGGGCTGTATGAGATCCTCGCAGAGCTGCATATAGTCGCGCAGCAGCCGCTCGGAATAGGCGAGGGAGCCGCTCGGACGGGTCTGCGAGGGCGGCTGGAGCATATCTCCCGCGTAGGTGACCTCTGTGCGGTCGCGTGCGGCGTTGAGCTGCTGGAGCCTGTGGTTCGCTGCCGCTGCACAGAGGAACTCGAGGCGGATATCATTCCTGTCGGCGTCCGGGAGGAGCATTCTCTCCACCTCCGCCATTGCGAGCGATATCACGGGGGCGTATCTGCCGGTCTCCTCCTCGCCGGAAAACAGCGTGAACAGCGACTTAACCGATTCTATGTTCATGCGTGCCTCCTTATCTCAGCGTGAAGCCGGCAGTGGGATCCTCTGCGGGGACGGTACCGGGCACGAGCTGCAATGTGATACCGCCTGTGCTGCGCGATTCATAGGACTTTTTCAGCGCTATGAGCTGGGCGGTGTCCATGTGCTTCACGGAGAGGGAGACTGCGTCTGCGGTCTCTCTGCCGCCTGCAAAAAATGCGAGCCTGCATATGTCGCGGCGGAGCTCGTCGTCGGCTGCGGAGAGGGAGGCGGAGGGGTCTGTGATGTGGACGTCGTCTGAGGTGCAGCGCTTTGTCACGCCTGCACTGACCTGCGCGGGAACTGCCACGAAGCTCCATTCGTAGGCGTCGGTGATGTCACTGAGGACAGTATAGCAGTGCTTACCGGCGTAGGTCCTGCCGTTTTTGTGGGCACAGCCTCCGGACGCTCTGTCGCAGCCGCAGACCGAGCAGGTCTTTTTCGCCGCCGCGCAGGAGATGCTGACCTCCTTCTTTATCCCGGCGTCTATTTCCGCGATGAGGGTGGAATTGCCCTCCGTGCGCACCATGTACGCGCTCGCGCGGAGCTGCTTGTAGGGAGCGCCGTACTTGGTCTTGCGCTCCGGGACTGCGACTACCTCGGTATCGAAGATACGGGCGGTCTGGTTGGAGGTGGAGGGGTCATGGTCGAAAATGCCGGTCTTGCCCACGAATGCTTCGCGGAGCTGTTCGAGCGCCTCGTCGGAGAAGCACTCGCCGTCGCGGTCGATGTCGTTGTCGCAGAGAACGAGCGGGAAGACGTAGAGCTCGTCCTCCTTCATGGCTCTGCGCGTGAAGCGGTTTATCATATCAAGGGTCTTCTGTTCCATTTTTGCTCCTTTCATCAATGAAATGGTACAAGGGGAGGGGCGATGAAGTCACCGCCCCTGACAGTTCGTCTTATGTACCGGAAGTGATCGACAGCACCTTTACCGCCTCGGGAGTGATCTTCCTGAAGCCGCAGGTGATCGACACTGTGATCTGGTCGAGCTGGCGGTCGATGAGCTTGTCGGTCTCCATTACGAGGTCGGAGCTCGTGATGAACTCGAGCGCGAAGTTCCTGTCGATACCGATGATCTTGTTCTCCGGCGCTGCGGAGGTCTTGATGAGCTCCGAGCCGAAGGGAAGTCTGATCCTGCCGCTGTTGTCCGCATTGCAGTCCTTGAGCTGATCCATCGCTACTATCTGCGAGGCGAGCTCCGGGGACGCGATGACCGTGGTCATGTCGAAGCAGTCGAACTCACCGTAGAGCGCGGCGAGGTCTGCGTAGGTGAGGGAGGAGGTCGTGACAGGTGTTACGCCGGTGACGAGGACCGTCATCGCCTCGGATACCACGGAGCCCGCCAGCTTTACGCCGATTGAGCGCAGCATTACGCCGAACACGTCAAGGCGCTGCTGGCGGATAGCCTCGTAGGAGGCGCTGATGAGGCGTCCGTACTTCGCGAGGACCGTCGCTGTGGAGCTCTCTCTTACGGTAGCTGTGGGGAGCGTCGCTGCCTCGTCAGAGGTGGTGTACTGGGCGGAGTCGTCGAGGGTGCAGCCGAGATACTGTCCGCTGCCGCTGATAGTCTTCGCTGCGCAGACCGAGGAGAGGATAGTCTCGTCGAAGCCCTTTCTGATGCACCTTGTGACGAACTCCGGGAAGAGCACTGCGCTCTCCGTGGAGGAGAAGAAC
>JAFRXR010000172.1 GCA_017443395.1 Ruminococcus sp.
ATCGCAGCTGCTGTGCTCACGGGCTGTACTGCCTGCTCGAACGGCGGCAAAAGCCCGTCGGACGCGTCGTCAGGCAAAAGCAGCGTCACATCAGCTGCACAGACAATTTACAAGCAGGACAAGCTGAGCGTTCCTGATGACTTCTACTACCCTGAAGCTCTCGTTTGCACGGAGGACGGCAGGGTGCTGTTCATCTACAATGATATGAACTTTGCTGAGCGCGCGGTATATTACGACACGAAGCTGAATATGGGCGAGAGCTTTGACATCGAAAGGTACGAGACCGAGACCCTCTCCAATTTCACAATGACCGACGCCGGTCTGCGTGCATTCAGCTTTCAGGAGGCTGACGGAGCGGCTGTCTTATCTATCAAGACCTTCTCCGCGGACGGCAAGGTCGTCTCCGCGACAGAGCTGAGCGACCTCGGCGAGTACATCGACACCAACGGTATCTATGTGAATAGTATCAGCTTTCACGGTGAGGACTGTCTCATGAGCTTCTTCAATGCCGCGGTGATAGC
Organism: Ruminococcus sp.; assembly: GCA_017443395.1. Lineage (GTDB taxonomy): Bacteria > Bacillota > Clostridia > Oscillospirales > Ruminococcaceae > Ruminococcus. The sequence continues at coordinate 522 of JAFRXR010000172.1, forward strand.
TGACGGCTGCGGGAAGGTGAAGGAGTATACCGACACCACACCAAACTCGGTCTACACATTTGACAGAGACGGCAGTATCATTTGCAGCATTTCCGATTATGCTCTGCGCATTGACAAGCTCCGCCAGCCGACTGAAACGGAGCTCTCAGACAATATGACCGGAGCGGCAATGCTGCGTCCGCCTGTTATGGGAGACGAGCGCTATCCGGTATATCTTATCCTCGATGACGGGATATACGGCATGACTGCGGACGGCGGCAAGGTCATGCTCATCGACTTCTCCGCCTCGAACATAAAAGCGTCTGAAATATCGGCAGTGCTGCCCTACGGTGAGGAAAGATTCATTGTATACAGTGACACGCTTTCGCTGCTGACCGTCCGCCCCGACGACTACAAGGAGGAGCGGGAAACAGTCATTGTGGGAGTCCACGATACCATTTCTACTGAATTGCGCGACTTAGGCACTGACTTTGCACGCTGCAACGACAGCTATCAGGTGGAATTCCGCGAATACGCCTCCGACAGGGACGACCTGTGGGCTGATATCTTAACTGACGATTCGCCCGACGTCTATGTCCCTTACGACCACGGCGAGGTGCTCAGATATATCAACCTCGGTGCAATAGCGGACTTCGGTGAGCTTCACGATAAGTACGGCGGCATGACCGAGGACGACTTCCTGCCCAACATAGTCAGCGGAATGAAGTACAAGGGCAAGCTGTATTCAATGGGTATGTATTTCCGCCCCGACTTGTTTATGGCTAACCGTGAGGTGCTCAGCCGTGAGGATGCTAAGTGGAACTATGATGAATTCTACGATTTTGTGGCGTCTCACACCGATATGTACCTCGCGGAGCACAACACATTGGACGATGCGGAATCGTGTTTTGCATGGATATGCGGCATGAACTATTACGACTGGGTGGACTATGACAATGCAGCGTGCAGCTTTGATTCTCCGGAATTTATCAGACTCCTTGAGTTCTGTAAAAATGCAAATTATATCGGCAGCTACGGTGACAGCTACTACGATAATATCACTGCCGAGCAGTTGGCAATGGACGGGGCTGAAAATATGAGTCTGCTTGCAAATAAAAATGTTATCCTCGCCGACGGAAGATACGGAGGAATGATCGGATCATTCACAGATTCATTTGCTGCACATTCAATGTCAGCTGACGATATCACCCTTGTGACACTGCCGAACAACACCCGCAGCGGTACCTTCCATATGCAGGACGAATACTGCGTACTGACGAGCGGCAAATGTCAGCAGGGCGGCTGGGAGTTTGTAAACTACCTGCTTAGCTACGATGTCCAGATCGAGGACTATGACCACTGGATCTACCTCACTCAAAAGGACGCTTTTGAACATATATGGGAGCAGCGGGTCAAAGAGCTCAATGACACCGACCGTGAGGTGCACGTCAATGTGAGCGGATATCTATTCAGCTATAAACCATATCTCTCGCCGGAACAGTCAGATTATATCAAGGAGACGGTCCTCTCCTGCGACAGGCTCGGTATCTGGGACCAAAAGATCAGTCCCATACTCTATGAGGAATTCGGAAGCTTCGTCGCGGGCGAGACGTCAGCCGAGGACTGTGCAAAGCATATCCAGAACAGAGTCTCGATCGTCCTCAGCGAGCAGTCGTAAGTATAAAGCAGCAGCGGCATTCAGATAAATGCCGCTGCTTTTGTCCTGTTAGTCTTTTGCCGGTGTTCCGCTGAGAGCAGCGTACATCAGAGGCGCGTTTTTATATCCTACTCAGCAATTCCCTGCGCTTTTCCTCGAATTCCTCGGGCGAAATGAGCCCACTGTCAAGAAGCTCCTTCAGCTCCTTTATCTTATCGACATCGCTTGACGGCGCGGCAGCGGCAGGCTGTGCCAGTGCCGGAGCATCGAGCTTCACAGTCTTCTTGAATTCCTCGATCTTAGCGAGTGTAGCGGTCACGAATTCGTTGGCGTTACGCACCCACGGGAACCTCACCAGCCCCGAGGCAGAGCGCACGGCGAAGGTCTTACCGCCGCGCAGCTTGTCGAGGACGCTCTCGCTTATCATCACGTTATCGACCTTGTCAATAGGGAGACTGAGCTCCTTGTTGGAGAAAACGGTCTTTTGATTGCCGTAAACGCCCTTGTCGGTGAGCTCAAGGTGGCAGTTTGAGGAAATGTGCTGTTCGAGCCTCTTCAAAACCAAAAGCGGAACGATGAGAGTAACAGCAGCTAAGACTATTCATAAGATCAAACTACCAAGATAAAAATGATTTATATTCTCTTCAGGTATATTGTAATCTTGTTTAAACAAATAATTAGAAAAGAAAAAATATTTTCTTGTTGTAGTGTACTCGTATGTAACTCCACCAAAGCCGTTAGGATTATTTATGGAATATGAATCATCTTCTGAACCGGAAATGCCAAAAGTTCCGATCAGAAAACAAATCGTCCATATCACATAGTAAATTTTATCAACTGTTTTGTTCAGCTAAGCCCTGATGTCAGCTTTGCAGAGAATATTGCCATTTTTTTCCATTCAAACCACCCTTTCAGACACTTTTATACAGAAATTCTAAAAAATTCGTGTGATAGATTTGTGATAACTGAGTGAAAACTGTGTGACACAGTTTTCGGGTCATATCGCGAACTGACTGTTGTACAATTCCGCATAGAAGCCGCCCCGAGCCATAAGATCAGCGTGATTTCCCTGTTCTACGACGTTTCCGTGCCGCATGACGAGGATCGTGTCACAATTCTTGATAGTTGACAGTCTGTGCGCGATAATAAAGCTCGTCCGGCCCTCTAAAAGCCGCGAGAATGCCTGTTGTACGCGCTGTTCGGTGCGCAGATCAATGGAGCTCGTCGCCTCATCAAGTATCAGGATCGGCGGATCCATGAGCATTATCCGTGCTATGCAGATGAGCTGCTTCTGCCCCTGAGAGAGCCCGCTGTCCTCGCTGACGACCGAATCATAGCCATTTGCGAGCCTTTTGATAAAGCCGTGCGCGTGGACTGCCTTAGCTGCCGCGATGATCTGCTCGCGGGTGGCGTCAGGGGCACCGTAGGCGATATTTTCCGCGACAGTTCCGGTAAAGACCCATGTTTCCTGCAGGACCATGCCGAATGCACTGCGCAGGCTGTCACGGGTTACGGAGCTGATGTCCCTGCCGGAGACCTCGATCGTGCCGCTGCCGATCTCGTAGAATCGCAGCAAAAGATTGATAATGGTCGATTTTCCGCAGCCCGTGGGTCCTACTATCGCGACGCGCTCGCCGGGTCTGACGTCGAGGGAGAAGTCTTGAATGAGCCTGATATTCGGGTCGTATGAGAAGTTCACGTTTCTGAAGCTGATCCTGCCTGTGCAGTCCGTGAGCGTGTCCTTGTCCGAGTCGTCCGGGACCTCCTCCTCGTCGAGCAGGTCAAACACTCTCTGAGCCGAAGCTACGGCATTTTGAAGCTCTGCGAACACTCCCGAGATCTCGTTGAAGGGCTTGGTGTACTGGTTAGCGTAGGCGAGAAAGCTCGACAGTCTGCCGACTGACATCACCCCGACAAATGTCGAATATCCTACCGCTCCGAGCGCTCCGAGAAGACCGACCGCTGCGTAGATAAGACCATTCACAAAGCGGGTCGTGGGGTTGGTCATCGAGCTGAAAAATGTCGCTTTTGCGCCGATTTTTCCGTATTCTGTGTTTATCGCCGCAAAGCGCTCCTGCGCACGGTCACCGTAGACGAAAGCTTTGACGAGCTTCTGATTTCCAGCCATTTCCTCGGCGAGACCGACCATGTCACCGCGCAGCGCGGACTGCTTCATGTAGTAATTGTGGGTGGCTTTGGTGATCCGCGACGCCGCAATGAACGAAAGCGGGGTCATCAGGACGACAACGAGCGCTATTTTAACGTTGATCGTCATCATGAAAACGAGCGTGCCGACTATCGTGATAATACCGCTGAAAAACTGCGTAAATCCCTGTAATAAGCCGTCGGAGACAATCTCGATGTCATTGATGACGCGGCTCGTCAGCTCGCCCTTTGTACGGCGGTCGATGTAGCTGAGCGGAAGCCGCTCGAGCTTGTTGAAGACGTCGGCGCGGAGGTCGCGGACGGTCATAAAGCTCAGTTTATTGGTGCATAGGCTCATCAGCCACTGGAAAAGCGTACTTGCGCAGACTATAGCGGCGAGGGTCAGAGTGGTCTTTTTGAGACTTTCAAAATCGACCTCTCCCCTGCCGACGCAGCAGTCCACTGCCTCGCCGATAAATATCGGCACTGCAAGCGAGAGCGCCACTCCGGCTGCCGCGAAAATTACCGTAAATATGAAGAAAATGAGGTATGGGCGGGCGTAGGAGAATACCCGCCTGAGCGTTTTATACATCGCTGCCGCCCTCCCTTTCTTTCATCTGGGACTGATATATCTCGCGGTATATCGGGCAATTCTCAACGAGTTCTGCGTGAGTCCCGACAGCAGCCGCTTCGCCGTCGTCCATGACGATTATCTTGTCCGCGTCGCGCAGCGAGGTCGTGCGCTGGGATATCATGACGACCGCGGTTTCGGGCAGATCTGTCCTCAGCGACCTGCGCAGCGCGAGGTCAGTTGCGTAGTCAAGGGCGCTGGTCGAGTCATCGAGTATCAGTATTTTTGGTGTGCCGACGAGAGCACGGGCGATCGAGATACGCTGCTTCTGTCCGCCCGAGAGGTTTCGTCCGCCCTGCGAGATAACGGTGTCGAGACCATCCGGCATACGGCTGACGAATTCCCATGCCTGCGCTGTCTTCAGTGCGGAGACTATCTCCTCGTCTGTGGCGTCTGCCCTGCGCCAGCGCATATTTTCCCTGACTGTGCCCGAGAACAGAACAGCTTTCTGCGGCACATAGCCGATATTTCGGCGGAGGTGGTCAAGGTCACAGACGGTTACGTCCTTTCCAGAGACGAGGACTGCACCCTCTGTGGGGCGGTAGTAGCACGGGATAAGGCTTGCGAGGGTGGATTTTCCGCTGCCTGTTCCGCCGATGATGCCGAGTGTCTGTCCTGGGCGGAGGGTAAATGAGATGTTCTTGACAGAGCCGTCGCCTGCACCGTCGTAGGTGAAGGAAGCATCGCGGAATTCAATGATATTTTCGGCGGTGAAATCTGGGCGGGCTGTGCCGTTTTCCTCCGGTGAGAGCGCAAAAACCTCGCTCACACGGGAGGCAGCTGCGAACGCCTTCGTGAATATCACGATGAGGTTCGCAAGGACGACCAGTGCAAGAAGTATCTGTGTCATGTAGTTCGTGAAGGCGGTCAGCTCGCCCTGCGTGAGACTGCCGGTGTTTATGCGTCCGCCGCCGAACCATAGTATCGCGACGATACCGAGGTTCATCACCATGAAAGCGACGGGGTTGAGTATCGCGGAAATCTTGCCTACGGCTATCGAGCTGGCGGCGATGTCGTCAACTGCCTCGCGGAATTCGTCTATCTCCTCCTGCTGACGCGCAAATGCTCGTATTACGCGCGTTCCCTCGAGGTTCTCGCGGGTCAGCATGGAGGCGCGGTCCAGCTTACGCTGGGTCTGCTTGTACATGGGGATAGTCCGGCGCATTATGATGAAGATGACCGCCGAGATGAGCGGCGCGACTACGAAAAAAATCAGCGACAGGCGCAGGTCGATCATGACCGCCATGACCGCTGCCCCGATTATAAGGAACGGGGCGCGTACTGCGAGGCGTATGAACATATTAACGCCGCTCTGGACGGTGTTTGTGTCGTTCGTCAGGCGGTTGACGAGGGAGCCTGTTCCTATGCGGTCGATCCCGGTGTATGACAGGGAGCTGATGTGCTCATAAAGTGCGGCGCGGAGCTCTGTTCCGAAGCCGTAGGCGCAGCGTGCCGCGAGGTACTGGCAGGTCAGCGCGAAGGCAAGTCCGCAGACGCCGAGCAGCACTATCAGCAGACTGTGCGTGATTATATATGAGCTGTCTCGGCTGGCGATGCCGTTGTCTATTATCTTTGCCATGACCATTGGCACGATCAGCTCGAATATCGCTTCGAGCAACTTGAAAAAAGGTCCGAATATAAGCTCTTTTTTGTAATTTTTAAGATATTTGAGTAAGGGTCTCATTTATCCTCCTGTTGTCTGTATACAAATCAAAGGCACTTTTGCTCTCAAAAGTGCCTTTTTGCTATCAGAGTTTTACGCCGTTCTCCTCGAGAAGTGCGCGGGCTGATTCTACCGAATCTACGCCTGTAGGGTTCTTTATCGGGGCAAATTCCCTGTTTCTTACGACCTCGTACGAGAGGCAGCTGTCCTGCATATGGATCATGTCGAGGACAAGGAGCTCGAACTTGTGTCCGTTCGGGGATTCGGGCTTGACGTCGTTCCCATTCTCGTCCATGTAGGGTATCTTCTTGTCAACGATGTGGACTGGGAGCTTGTCGTTCAGCATGGATTCGAGCTTTGCGGTGTTGAAGAGGTAATTGAGGATAACGCCGTACTTATAGGAGAGCTCGCCGTTCGCGTCAACGAGGGTGCGCATTTCCTCGGTCATCTCGTAGTATTCAACGATCGAGGGCTTGCCGTCCTCGAGGCAGAGCACACCTACTCTCTCTTCGGGGTCAGCCTTCGCAACGACCTTGCTTCCCGACTGGAGACCGGACTTCAGCACTGCTCCCACGAAAAGCGGGTCGGCGATCTGCTGGAGGACGTTGTCTACTGCGAAGATGTTCAGCCACTCCACGCCGCGGGACTTGACGTCGTCGAGAAGTCCGGCTCTTGCGAGCGACGAGAACCAGCCTCCGTTGCCGTTCGGGGAAATGGATATCCGCGACTTGCTCTCCATGTATACCTTACCGTTGAAGTCAACTGAGGGAGCCATGTCCTGAATGAAGAATCTGACGTAGGACGGGTCATAGCCGAAGAAGTTCTTTTCCTTGAAGAAGCTGACAGTGTCGTTGTTGTTCTTCTCGCTGGTCATGATGTAGAGCGGCACCCACGCGCCGACTTCCTTCACTACCTTCATGAGATTATTGATAAGGCACTCAAAGATGTAGAGGTCGCGGGTGATGCCGATGTTGTACATTCCCTTGGGCTTGTCGAAGCCGAGGCGGGTGCCCTGTCCTCCGGCGAGGAGAACTGCGCCGACCTTACCTGCCTTTATCGCTTCGGTGCCTATTTTACGATATTCGTCCTTATTGGCAGCGATGTCGGCTATGGTGACGGCTCCAAGAGGAGCAAATTCGCCGCGCTGTGCGGTGAAGCGGTTCTCAGCCTTGAGGTTGTCGAGTACGGAAAAGTCGATGAGGTCTATCTGGGAAAGAAGGTCTTTCTGTTCAGCTTCTGTGAGCTCGTCGTAGTACCTGAGCAGGTGCTCCTGTCCATACTGAGCGAGTATTTTCTTTGCGGAATCGAGATCAAGCATTTTTATGCCTCCTGTGAGTAGTTATACAGGTATTATACCACATCTTCTATAAAAAAGCAACAGATAATAAAAAATTCCGGTACTTTTCAGTACCGGAATCTTTGGGGTAAGCTGACTGCTTAATGGTCTGAGTGACGGGACTTGAACCCACGGCCTCTACCACCCCAAGGTAGCGCGCTACCAACTGCGCCACACCCAGACATTGTACTCCGCAATCAACGTTATATATTATATCACTAAAATCTGTGCTTGTCAAGCATTTTTTTGAAAAATCTTAAAAAAATTTGCGCCCTGCTGTATGCAGAGCGCAAACACTGTTATTTCGTCGTTTTCTTCTTCGAGGGCGCCTTTACGGGAACTGTCTCCTTGGGAGCAGGTACGGAGGATTCGAGGAATTTGTAGATGATAGCTGCAAGGATCGCTCCGAGGAAGGGCCCTACGATGAATACCCACAGGTCAGAAAGCGCGTCGCCGCCTGCGAAGAGAGCGGGTCCGAAGCTTCTTGCGGGATTCACGGAAGTGCCTGTAAGTCCGATGCCGAAGATGTGCACGAGTGTGAGCGTGAGACCGATGATGAGTCCGCCAAACGAGCCGTGCTTGAACTTCTTGGAGGTCACGCCGAGGATAGTCAGTACGAAGATGAATGTGAGTATAACCTCAACGATGAGTCCTGCTGCTGCGCTGCCGTTAACTCCTGCAAGTCCGTTAGCGCCGTAGCCGCCGGTCTTGTCCTCTACGCTGCCGAGGTCGAATATGCCCTTGAGTACAGCAGAGCCTGCAACTGCGCCTGCGCACTGCGCGATGATGTATCCCACGAAGTCAGCTGCCTTCATACCGCCGCTGATGAGTACTCCGAGAGATACCGCGGGGTTGATGTGGCAGCCGGAGATATTTCCGACACAGTAAGCCATTCCCACGATGACCAGACCGAATGCGAGCGCTGTGAGGATATAGCCTCCGCCGTTTACAGCGTCGCAGCCTACGAGCATTGCTGTTCCACAGCCAAGGAATACCAGCACGAAGGTGCCGATGAACTCAGCTACATATTTGTTGATAGATGTCATGTTTTTGCCTCCTTATAAATATTTGTTTTTCCGTACATTGCCGGACAATCACATTATATCATCACCGCTCCGGAAAGTCAATGATTTTCTGAAATTACCGGGGCAGGCTGCTGATGTTTTTCCTCTTTGTCCCGGGTGAGTGCGTAAATGATGACGAGTATGATACCTGCGACCGTGAGTACTGCGAGGAGAGCAGTCATCAGTGCTGTGAGCCTGTACAGCATTCCGGTGAAGGCTGTGAAGACCTGCGGCTGCTTTATCGTGAAGGAGTTGTAGTACTTTGTCGCGGTGAGCCAGATACAGGGTATGAGTCCGAGGACGCCTGCGATGACCGAGCAGATCCCGGTCCAGTAGAGAACTGTGCGGCGCTCGCGGATATTCACAAGCATGAGGAGCAGCAGTATTATCGCGGTGAAGCCGAGAGCGTCTGCCATGAGCAGCGCTTTGTGGCGGTAGAGCTTCGAGAGCTTTGCGAGGACGCCGTGTGAGCTCATTGCGGATAATTTATAAACGTCGCTGTAGCTTCCGATAAGGCTGTAAGCGTTGGACTTTGTTTCGTTGAGCTTTTTCTCGAAGGCTGCGTCCTTTTCATAGCCGATCTCGTCGGCGTAGTTGTTGAAGAACTTGTCTATGGAGTCCTCGAGTGCCTGATTCTTCGGCATTGCGGCGACGAATGTACCGTCATTTTCAAGTGCGTCGAAGCCGGAGTTGATGTAGACCTCCATGACGTCGGTGAGGTAGCTCTCACTGAGGACGTCCATGTAGACGTTCGCGGGAATGCCCGAGGAATTGTACTTCTCGGAGTAGTGGCGGCTGAGCTCGGTCTGTATCTTCGCGGGGACGGAGTTCTTCTTTGCAAGCGAGATACAGGAGCCTGCGCTGACAGAGGTGTACGCGAGGACCGCTGCCGCGGATCCGAGCAGTCCGAACACGAGGAATACCGATAAGATGACTGATATGATGTAGGTGCTCTTTTTCTTCATCACTGCTCACCTCCTGTGTAGAACTTCGCTTCAGTGAGCGTGCAGACGACGCCTATTCTCTCGTCAGACGAGCTGAGGACGTCCTTCTTGCAGGTGTAGAGCGTGAGGCGGGAGTCTTCTGTCGGCTGGAGGTATCGCTTGTCGGTTCGGACAAAGCTGATCGTCTCCGATACGGTGTAGACGAACTCGCCGTAATTGGTGTTTATCGTTATCGTGTCGCCGGGCTTTACGGAGGAAAGCTCAGAGAAATAGGTGTCCTCATGGGCGCTGATGACAGTGTTGCCGCCCTCGCCGGGGAGCTTCGAGCCGCCGGACTGGCAGGCTCCCATTTCGAGGAGCTCGGGGTTGGTGCCCCAGTATACGGGGATAGTCAGGCTGAGCGAGCTGCCGGAAAGGTGGGCGTACATCTCGCCGAACTGCGGGCGAATGACGTCTCCGGTGCTGCTGGTCTCGCCGGAATAGTCCTCGATTATCTCGTTCTGACGGATAACAAGTCCGGAGCCGGCAGTGGTGGGGTCGGTCTTGAGGTCGTCCATGAAGGCGAGATTAAAGTAGACCTTGAGCTTGTCCGAGGGCTTTATCATCGCCAGCACAGCCGCTCCGACCACGAGAAGTGTCACTATGAACGGCGTCAGGACGTGCAGCATTGCGCTGCTCTTCTTATCTTTCATCGTTTTCTCCTGCTGGCGGTCTGCGGAAGCACTTGCGTACTGCAACGGCGATACCTGCAAAGGCGATCAGGAACAGTCCGCACGCCGCGGCGACGATACCGCGTCTGTCATAGCCGGTGTCCTCAACGATGACGCCCATGCTCGATACGCCGACGAGCTCGCCGTCGGTATTGTGTATCGAGAACTGCATTTCGTCGTCGGTCATCTCGTCAACTGTCATTTCAAGTCCCATTGTGTTGGCGAACTGGGACATATTGTCTACGACCTCTGCTTTTTTTTCGGTCGGGAGCTGCTTGAGTATGCTGCGGTGCTCTTCGGGAGTGAGGTTGTTGAGGATAGCCTGCTGCTGTACGGGCGGGAATGACGCTATATACGCCATTTTCTCCTCGTAGCTCATTGCGATGAATGCGGAGACCGAGATCCTTGTGAAGGTGGTCCCGTCTGCGGCTGTGAGCGTTATCCCGTCAGACTGGACGGGAGTCGTGGTCACAGGTGCGGACTGGTCTGTAGTCTCGCCGGGTGCAGCAGCAGCGGTCGTGGTCGTTGTCGTGGTAACGATGGTCTGCTGGGGAGCGGTGGTGAGGTAGCTGTAGGCGCCTCCGTGTATCGCTTCCATTGCCTGCTGGAGATTCTCTTCGTTCTGGAGGTCAGGGTCGGAATAGTATTCGTTGAGGGCGTACTGGACAGTGTCCTCGGGATAGCCGTATTTACGTGCTTCGTCAGCGACTTCCTCTACTGTGAGGGCGCTCGCGCTGAGCGTTGCCGATAAAAGTCCTGCTGCTGCCGTAAGGACGGCTGCACAGGTCACAAATACTTTCTTTATCATTTTTTCTCCTTTCGGGGTATGCGGGTGTTCATACTTATATATTATATAACATTGCTCGGGAGTTGTCAAGGGCGGGGAAATGAAATGCGGGACGCCGAAGGCGTCCTTTACAATGCGTTCGGGAAGTTTCTCGTTCGCGGAAAACAAAAACGCGCCCTACAAATGCAGGGCGCGATTTGCCCGCGGGGGCGTAACAACTACGTAATGTGTATATTATCAATGATAGTACTGTATGCGATGTACAAGTAACTATAAAAAAAGTGAGCGGGCTTGCGAGCGGCGACGTGTCCGCTGTCAAGCTGGCTCAGCTTGTGGTGAGACATGAGGGATTTGAACCCTCGACCCTACGCTTAAAAGGCGTATGCTCTACCGACTGAGCTAATGTCTCACATAACTTTTTATATTATACCAAATTCAGTGGTTTTTGTCAAGCAGTTATTTCATTTTTCAAAAATGTTTAACAACATTCCCTGCAGTCGCAGGATTTTTAGTGCAGTTTGACGAATTTTCAGAATCGGGTTGACATACGGGGTTTGTTATGATATAATATTAAACGTTGCAGAAGTGCTTGTAGCTCAGCTGGATAGAGTGACTGGCTACGAACCAGTAGGTCGGGGGTTCGAATCCCTCCAGGCACGCCACATTCTTAATCCTCCGTTTTTCGGAGG
>JAFRXR010000173.1 GCA_017443395.1 Ruminococcus sp.
GCGGCACGATAGTCGGTGACCCGCTCGACAGGCTTATTTTCGCCATAAAACGTACCCGCGATCAGCTGCTCGGAGGGGAGTGCTGCTTCTCGGCGGTCAGCGACAGGGAGGGCGTCCTCAAGGACTTTTCGTTCGTGCGGCTCTCGCAGTTCGGCACGCTCATGTTCACTAAGGAGCTGCCGTCGGCGTGCGCGCTGCTTGACTATTTCTACTTCGAGCGCGACCGCGCGGTGCGGACAAAACAGCGTGCGAACGACCTTTTCAAGCTGCTCGTCAACCTCACAGAGAGGACGGCGCGGCGTATCTCGGCGCAGCGCGAGGAGCTCGCGGAGTGCGCCAACAAGGAGCATTTCAAGCTCTGCGGCGACCTCATATCCGCGAATGTCTACAGGCTGAAAAAAGGCGATAGTCCGGCTGTTCTCGAGAATTTCTACGACGAGAGCTGCCCGCAGATCTCCATTGACCTCGACGTGCGGAAAACGCCCGCGCAGAACGCGCAGTGGTACTACAGCGAGTATAAAAAGTGCGTGACCGCCGAGGACAAGCTCGCGGAGCAGATCGCGCGCGGAGAGGAGGAGCTGCAGTACCTCGACAGCGTCTTCGATTCGCTGACCCGCGCAAGCTCCGAGAACGACATCAGTCAGCTCAGGCTCGAGCTCCGCGAACAGGGCTATATTCGGTCGTCCGGAGCCAAGACCAAGCCACCCAAGGCGCTCCCGCCTATTGAGTACAGGTCCAGCGATGGCTTCACGATACTCGTCGGGAGGAATAACCTCCAGAACGATCAGCTGTCGCTGAAATTTGCCGAAAAATCGGATATCTGGCTCCACGTTCAGACCATTACGGGGTCGCACGTCATAATCTGCACTGACGGTCAGACACCGCCCGACCGCACCATTGAGGAGGCGGCGGTCATCGCGGCGGTCAACAGCAAGGGGCGCGGCTCGAACCTCGTGCCGGTCGATCACTGCCTTGCGAGGTACGTCAAGAAGCCCTCCGGCGCGAAGCCGGGCAAGGTCATTTTCAGCAACTACAGGACCGCTTTTGTCCGCCCGGACACGGAGCTCGAGGAGTCGCTGAGGGTGTAATGTCACGAAAAGAGGTGTCCGCATGAATGTCCTGAATATCGGCTATAATTCGGTTTATGGCAGCGATTTTTCCGCTCAGTCTGCCCCGCAGGAGGGCGTGATCTTCCTCATTCTCGTCCGCAGCAGGGCGCGGCTCACAGTCGGCGGGGCGAGCGTGAGAGTTCCTGCGGACACGATGATGATATGCGGCGGGCTCGCTACGCGCGGATATGCCGCTGATGGCTGTCCTCTGGTCTGCGACTGGGTCAGCGTGGACGTCAGCGATGAGCCTGAGCTCACTGAGATGCTCTCGCCGCTGTCTGAACGTCCCGTGCCCTGTCCGGACACGGGATTTGTCAGCACGATGATACGCACCGCGGCGGAGGAATTCTACTCGCTCGGCGCTCGGCGAGGCAAAATGCTCGACTCGCTCATGCGCACTCTCCTCGTCCGGCTCAGCGAGAGCTCCCGCCGCAGGGAGATACCCGTGCAGACCGCTGACCCGCACTACAGCGCCCTTTTTGAGCTGCGCGAGAAGATATACCGCAACCCGCAGCTCAAGTGGAACGTCGATACGATGGCGGCGGACGTCAATATGTCGCGGTCGTACTTTCAGCACGTCTATCGCGAGGTGTTCGGGGTGTCGTGTATCTCGGACGTCATCAGCGGCAAGCTCGAGAAGGCGAAGGAGCTCCTCACCGAGACCGGGTGTACCGTCGCGCAGGTGGCGGCGATGTGCGGCTACGACAACGAGGAGCACTTCATGCGGCAGTTCAAAAAAATCGTCGGCGTTACGCCGACGAAGTACAGGAAGGGGTAGCCGGTCCCGCCGATATTTCGGTGAGGAACGGCTATTTTACTTTGTGGAGGAACTCCGCGAGGCTGAGCTGCTGCTCCTCTGAAAGACGGGCGATCTCCGTTGCGAGTGCCGGGACTATCGCGGTGGGGGAGTCGTTGAAGAATTCCGCGAGCGATACGCCAAGCGCGTCGCAGAAGTATGACAGCGACTCGACTGTGGGGTTTTTGTTGCCGAGCTCGATCTCGCGCAGGTAGCTCTGGGACAGCCCTGCGAGGTTAGCGAGCTTATTCACCGTGATGCCGCGCATTTCGCGCAGCTCCTTGATACGCATTCCGACGTTCATATTATTCCCTCCGAGAGTATGGTATAGATAAATTATAATATCTAAAGTGAAATAATATTACATCTATAGTATTGACAAATCATACCTATAGTGATATAATATAATTACTATAAATATTACGGAGGTGCCTTATGTATACCAAAGGTTCAAAAAATCTGCGTCTCATCATCGGGATAATCTCGATAGTCCTCTCACTTGTCGTGCTGTTCCAGTCGTGCGCCGCGGGAGCCGCAAATGCTCTCAGCGAAAACGGCGAATCGAGCGGAACTGCGGGCGCGCTGCTTGCGATTATCATGCTGATCTCGGGCATCATCTCTATCGCCGCGCGCAAGAGCAAGGGCGGTATCGTTACTTCGGCGGTGTTCTACATACTCGGCGGCGTGCTCGCTTTCTCCTCTGCCGGCAGCTTCTCCGACCTGAAGATATGGGCGGTCGTTGCGTTTATCTTTGCCGCGCTGCTCATGATCAGTCTGAAAATGAAGAAGAAGGACGAGGATCCCGCTCAAAAGGAAAAGGAATAACGAAAAGCTCTGTCGGAAATGCACCGGCAGAGCTTTTTTCTGGGTTCATCATTTAGTTGTGCTGCGCAGTTCCTCCCTTATCCCGCGCATTATCACGTCGCGGGCACGGACTGCCTCCTCCTTGGTGAGCGGTGGAGTGTCCGGGAGGGGGTATTCCAGACCGAGCTGCGCGTACTTCGGCTTCGCCATGTCGTGGTAGGGCAGGACGTCGAGCGCTTTCAGGTTTTTCAGCCGCGCAAGGAAATGCCCCAGCCGCAGCAGATCGTCCTCGCCGTCCGTTATCCCCGGGACGACGACGTGCCGTATCCACAGCGGTATGCCGAGCTCACGCAGGTGCTCCGCAAAGGCAAGAATGTGCGAATTGCCGTGTCCGGTCAGGGCGCGGTGGGCGGAGTCGTCGATGTGCTTTATGTCGAGCATGACGAGGTCTGTGAAGCGCAGTACCTCGTCGATCTTTGCGTGCTCGCGGTGGTCGTAGACGCAGCCTGAGGTGTCGAGGCAGGTGTGGACGCCCTTCGACTTCGCGAGCCGGAACAGCTCCGCAAGAAAGTCCGGCTGGGCGAGCGGTTCGCCGCCGGTCGCGGTCAGTCCGCCCGACTTCAGGAACTCCCTGTAGGAGTCGTACTCGTCCATTATCTCCTCCGCGGTGACCTCGCGCCCGCCGGAAAAGTCCCATGTATCGGGGTTGTGGCAGTATCTGCACCTCATCGGGCAGCCCTGAAAGAACACCACGAAGCGCACGCCGGGTCCGTCAACGGTGCCGAAGCTCTCGGTCGAGTGTATGCGGCCGGTCATTCCGCCCACCTCTTTTCCGTGAAGGTCAGCAGCGCGGTGCGCTCGTTGGGGACGTTCCCGAGGAAGACCTCCTCAAGGAGCTCGCGCAGCGCTTCGCCGATCTCCTCGCCTGAGAAGCCGAGTTTCTCAAGGTCGCTGCCGGAGATGTCGAGCTGCTTCAGCGAGCGGCACTCGTTGTTCGCGATCATATCCTGCGCTGCCTCGGTCAGCTCCTCGATGCGGCGGTTCTCGTCGAGTACGAAGGGGTTTTTCGCCGTATTATCGCATATTTTCATTTTCATCAGCTCAAAGAACAGCTCGTCGCCGAGCTCGGACATCATGCGTCTGACCTCGACATTGTCGCGTATCTTCGCACTGTGGTGAGCGATGAGGGTCTCTGCGTAAACTATCGAGGCGCGGTCGAAACGGAGCCTGCGCATGACCGCCCGTGCGACCTGCGCGCCGAGCTTGTCGTGTCCCTTGAAATGCCCGCGTCCGGTCTCATCAAAGCGCGCACAGGCGGGCTTCGCGACGTCGTGGAGGAGCAGCGCGCGGCGGAGCTTTACGTTGTCCGGAGGTGCGGCGCTGACCGCCCTCACGATGTGCTCCCAGACGGTGTATCTGTGGTAGGGACTGCGCTGGTCGAAGCCGATACACGCCTTTATTTCGGGGATTATCTCGCTTATCACGTCGCTGTACTCAAGCAGCACGCGCACGCAGTAAGTCCCGCAGATCAGCTTGTCGAGCTCGTCGCGGACACGCTCGGCGGAGATGAGCTGAAGGCGCTCCTTCATCGTGTGGACTGCCGCGGCGGTCGCGGGGTCGATAGTGAAGCCGAGCTGCGAGGAGAACCTCAGCGCACGCATGATGCGCAGGGCGTCCTCCGTAAAGCGCTTTTCGGGGTCGCCGACGCAGCGTATGACGCCGCGCGCGATGTCGTCCCTGCCGCCGAAGGGGTCGATGATATTGCCGGAAATATCCATTGCCATCGAGTTCACGGTGAAATCGCGTCGGGAGAGATCGTCGGTGAGACTGCGGGTGAAGCTCACGCTGTCGGGGCGGCGGGAGTCCGAATATTCGCCGTCTATGCGGAAGGTCGTCACCTCGGCGGCAATGCCGGCGCAGCGGACAGTGACGGTGCCGTGCGCGATACCGGTGGGGCAGGTGTTCTCCTCGCCGAAGACCGCGATGACCTCCCCGGGGAGGGCTGAGGTGGTGATGTCGATGTCGTGGACCGGGCGGGACATTATCGTGTCGCGCACGCAGCCGCCTGCAAAATACGCTTCATAGCCCGATCTTTCAAGCTTTTCCAGTATGGTCTTTCCCTTTTCGAGCATTTTCCGTCACCTCCTGCATTGGTAGTTACATTCATTATACACCACATCTTGCGAAAAATCAAGCGCGGGAGAGGTGTCCGGCTGCTGCGGGGGAAGTGCTGTCCGGCGGGGAAAATGTCCGCGCGGGAGATTTCCTCCCGAAAATGCTTGACTTATCGGGGAAAATGTGCGATAATATAAGCTGTATAACGTTTCTGGAGGAAAATATGAAAAAGTACATACTCACATTTCTGATATCTATGGTGCCGATAGTCGAGCTGCGCGGAGGCATTCCGGCAGGAGTTGCTATGGGCGTGCCGTGGCAGCTCGCTGTTGTTATTTGTATGGTCGGGAACATGGTGCCGGTGCCGTTTATCTTCTTCTTCGCGCGGCGCATTCTCGAATGGGGCGCGGACAAGCCCGTTATCGGCAAGTTCTTTAC
>JAFRXR010000174.1 GCA_017443395.1 Ruminococcus sp.
CTGCTTTGTCGAACATTACCTCCGCATCCTCGTTGGCTGTAAAGGTCGCGGTGGCAGCAGTGTACGCGCCGTCCGTGCCCGCCCATGTCCAGCGCGGTTCACCGAAGGTGTTCACTACTTCGTCGGAAGCGGTGAATATCTCGCTCTCGGAGTCTATCTCGCCATCGCCGTTCACATCTATCTCGACTGTGGCGGTGTATACCGTCTTGCCGGGCTTGCCGCCCTCCGGCGGAGTGCTGACGCGGTCGATCTCGCCTTCATATATTTCTTCACGGATATGCTCGGCGTCATTGTCACAGACAAAGCGGACAGTGAGAGATGAATGGTCATCCGCCCATATGTATTCCGGATCGCTCCAGAAGTGACCGAACGCCTCAAGCACAAAGGTCTGTACATCGGTAAATATCTCATTGTCAGGGTTGATTTCGCCGTCGCCATTCAGGTCGAACTCGGCGGTGGCAGTGTAGGTTATCTCGCCGTCCTCAAGACAGGTGGCGTCAGAGCCGCTGTTATAATCGATCTCAAGCGTTACAGCCGGAGATTCCACATGCGTCGGATTTTTTTCGCAGATAAAGGTCAGCGTGGCATCCCAGCCGCTTTCGCCTTCCGTCCAAATCCACTCCGGCGCGCTCCATTGATGAGCGTGACCGAGCAGAACGATATCCTCGTTGTCTTCGGGCGCCTCATTATCATTCAGTTCGGTATTGGTGATGACTACTTCGGTCTCAACGGGTTCATTCTTCTGCTCAAACTCCAGCACCAGCACAACCTCGTCCTTGGCGAGCCGTTCGCGTGTTGCGTAGGCGAGCAGGATAGAACCGGGAGCGGAGTCATTGACGACATGGTATTCTACGGGGCAGAAAACGGATTTCAGCGTGAGCACGTCCGCGTCATATTCCACGGTGTAGAAGCCGTTGTTGCTGAACTGATCTGCCTTGACCGTCACGGTCGCGTGACTCAGGTCGAGCGCCTCGTCATTTTCGGCGGAGGAGGGACGAGAACTCTCGCGGAAGGAGAGCGTCACGCTGTTTGTGCTGCCGGAGGGTGCGGAGACTGCGCGGTGCGGCTCAAAGCTGTCTGCAAACTCAAGCGCGGGCAGAGCTGAGAGCTGCTCTATCCGCTCTGCGGAAAGCAATTTGGAGTCGGAGGCGGAGCTTGTTGCGGCGCCCTGCCCCTGTCCGTTCAGCTCAATCAGTCCGACGACCGGCCAGACCTCCTCGGCAAAGGCGCCGAGTTTGTACATTTGTCCGACGGAGGCTTCGCCGCTGTCCTTCCAAATCTCGAAGGAAGAAAGTTCGTCAGCCATATAGATCGAGGCAACGGAGTCCCCTTCTGAATATCTTGCCCAGTACAGACGAGAACCGTCGTAATACAGAGAATTGAAGAAAAACTGCTCTGCGTTCGTCGGTGCTCCGAAATTGCCAAGCAGAGTCGCATTGACGAGCATGCCGCCTAAATTCCAGACCTCAACCAGATACAGATTGGATTTATCATCGACCATGTAGAACAGGTCGGCATAAGCCTCCATTTCCGTCTCCGCATCGACCTCATGGAAAGAACCGAGGTGTGCTGCGGCAAGCATATTTGTTCCCTCAAAATAGGGAGAAAGGTCAACGCCGTCGACAAATTCGCCGGTAGATACGTCGATGCCGACAAGATAGCTGCCGTAGCAGGTCATCAGCGTGGCGTTTTCGTTTTCGGTCAGGGAGGGGAATACGAGAGAGGGTATCAGTCCGGCGTACAGCAGCTCGGCGTCACCGGAGTGTCCGATAAGCGTGACCTCGCGGGTTGTCGGCTCCATGGTATAGAGATTTCCCTCCATGTCGGAGACGTACACAGTATTGCCGTCCATGTCCCATGCCATGTCTGCAACCTGCACGTTTACGCTGCCGCACATCACGTCGCCCAGGGATGTATAGACTCTTTTGCCCTCAAGCAGATCCTTGGTGTTGAACACAGCGAACTCCGCACGCTCATCGGAATTGTATATGACGGCGTTCAAATCGATATCGGGATAGTATACGGAAAGCTCTGCGGAGGCGGTCACGGCGGGATTTTCCTTTGACACGGCGATAACGCGCGTCTCACCCTCGCTGAGTGCCGTGAGCAGACCGCTGTCATCGATGGAGGCGATGTCGTC
>JAFRXR010000175.1 GCA_017443395.1 Ruminococcus sp.
CTCGAGCAGGCTTTCGTCAAGGACGACAAGCTCACAGTTCAGGGCTATGTTGACGCTGAGGCTAAGAAGCTCGGCGGCACTATCAAGGTAGTTGACGTCGTTCGCTACGAGCGCGGCGAGGGTATCGAGAAGAAGGAAGATAACCTTGCTGACGAGATCGCAAAGATGATCAAGTAATAGGGTATATAAGGCAGTCCGCGGGATAGCTGCGGGCTGCTTTTGTATAATAAAGGAATTATTGGAGAAATATCATGAAAAACAAAAAATTATCATTTTCACTTATGCCGCTGCTTATCGGCATAATCATGCTGTTCGCATTCATGCCGGACGCGATTCTGTTCATCAGCGGCAAGAAGATCGATCTCAACACCGCCAAGCAGTCCGAATTTTCCGGCAAGGCAGCAGTTGAAGGCGAGATATTCTACCCAGTTGAGTGTTTTGCGATCTACGAGGAGACCCGCACGAACTATGGTATCCCGACCGGAAAGACCGAGACCTACTATTACCTCGTCGCGAATTTCAATGAGGATATGCTGACGAAGTACTGGGAGGACGATACTGACTTTGAGGAGTACTACGTTGTGTTCTCGACCACGAACAAGACCCTCAAATCAAAGCTTGACGGTCTCATCAGTGAGTGGAACATCTTCTTCGAGAACGGCGAATCTCTTGCTGATCTGCCCAATAGCATCCAGATAGACGGTAAGCTTGCTGCCCAGCCGTCTGACGACGATTACATCAAGTACCGCGACGAGTGCTGTGACTATTGGGAGATCTCTTCGGCTGACGTTGCTGAGAAGCGCATAGTTGACAGCAAGATCACCGGTCTGGCACTCGTGCTCACGATCATAGGCTTCGCACTTATCGCACTCGGCGCATACCTGATCTTCAGGCTTATCAAGGGATCACGCCGCCCGAAGGACGACGATTTCGACTCCTTCGACGATACGTCCGACAGCTCCTCCGGCAGCAGCGACGCTTATCCGCTCCCGTCTGCTCCGGTCCAGCAGGACATGAACGACATGGGCTCCGCAGACGAGCTCAGGCAGCTCCGCGCAAAGCTGAATACCGGCGAGATAACTCAGGATGAATACGACGCCAAGCTCAGAGAGCTTCTCAAATAACTGAAAATGCATGAACGCACCGGCAGCTCCGGTGCGTTCTTTTCTATCTAAAGGGGCATTTTCCACACCTTATGTGAAAATTCAAAGAAAAATTCCGCTCTAAAGGTTGCATTTTTTGTGCATATGTGTTATAATGAATTTAAATGGACTATTATACGATTCAGTGAGGTAATATATGAACCATAACATCAGCAGACTTGCAGATTCGGTCGGCAAGGTCATAGTTGGCAAGGAAGATACAGTGCTCAAGCTCATCGCGGCGCTGCTCTGCGAGGGTCATGTCCTTCTTGAGGACGTCCCCGGAGTTGGCAAAACGCAGCTTATAACTGCGCTCGCGCGTTCTATCGGCGGCAGTTTCAAGCGTATCCAGCTCACTCCCGACGTCATGCCGTCTGACATCTCAGGCTTCACTATGCTCGATTCGAAGTCCGGTGAATTTGTCTACCGTGAGGGCGCAGTCATCTGCAACTTCCTTCTCGCAGACGAGATAAACCGTGCTTCGCCGAAGGTGCAGTCAGCTCTGCTTGAGGCTATGGAGGAGCGCCAGATAAGCCTCGACGGCGAGACCCATGTCCTTCCCAAGCCCTTCCTTGTTATGGCAACGCAGAACCCCGTAGAGACCTACGGCACCTTCCACCTTCCCGAGGCTCAGATGGACCGCTTCTTCATGAAGCTCTCAATGGGCTACCCGTCCGAGAGCGAGGAGAAGTCTATCCTTGAGCGCACTGAAATGCACAATCCTATTGAATTCATCACCGAGGCCGCAATGACCGTTGATGACATCACCGCAATGCAGGCAGAGGTGCGTCAGGTGCGCGTCTCCGATCAGGTGAAGGACTACATCGTAAGCTTAGTTTCCATGACGCGCGGCGACAGGAATACCGTCCTCGGAGTCAGCCCGCGCGGAAGCATCTCGCTGTACAAAGCCGCCAAGGCTTTTGCATACATCTACGAACGCGAATACGTCACTCCCGACGACGTCAAAGCCGTTGCAGTGCCGGTGCTTGCACACAGAGTTATCCTCTCGCCGCAGGGCAAGACAGCCTTCGGCACGTCTGAGGACTACATCAGGAGCGTTCTCGCGGACTGTGAAGTCCCGGCGATGAGCTGACCATGAAGTGGTTCAAGACCGCCTTGTCGGTGCTCGCCGTAGTATTCCTGCTGTACATCTTCACATTCTACGTTGACGGCGAAATGGGCATGATACTGCTCGCGTTTCTCGTTATTTCGCCGCTCGTGTCGCTGCTGCTCGTGCTGTGGTCTCGGGACCGCGTGAAGCTGAGCTTCCGCTGCGACGCATATGTCAACAAGGGCAGCGACCTCAAAGTCACCGTGACCGTTGAGAAGTCCGGTGCGCTCCCGGTCGCGATACTCGAGATAGTACCGTCCGCCTCTGAGGTCTTCGGTCAGACGGCAGCGTCGTACCGCTTTGCGCTGTTCGGCGTGCAGAAAAAAGGATTCACCTACACCGTCCCCGCGCAGATCGGCGGAAACGGCTCCGTTGGGCTCTCGCAGGTGTACGTCTGCGGCTTCCTCGGTTTCATGCGGTTCAGGATAAAGACACCGCTCCCGCAGCCTGCATCGGTCGGCGTAATACCGGATATACCCGATATCAAGTCCTCGAACGAGCTCTTCCGCAATATCGCGGACATAGTCCTCACGAGCGACAACGAAGCCGATGAGGAGACATCTATGCTCTTCAGCGCCAACACCGCTCCCGGCTACGAGCACAGGGAATACGTTCAGGGCGACCCGCTCAAGCGTATCAACTGGAAGCTCTCCTCCAAGCGGGACAAGCTCATGGTACGGCTCGACGAGGCAGCCTCGTCTGTCCAGCCGTCTGTGGTGCTCGACCTTTACCGCAAGAACGGGGCAGACCTGTCGAAGGCGCTCCCGGACGAGGAAAAGCTGCTGCGCTCGGTTTTCGGACTTCTCACGCTTCTCGTAAAGCAGGGGATAGCCTGCAATTTCATATACCGCGACTCCCTTGGCGAGACCGCCGAGGAGAGCGTGGAGAACCCCGACCAGCCCGCACAGCTCCTGCTGAGGGTGCTCGCTGTGAAGGTGATACCGGACAAACACACGGAGCTCCTGCGCTCAGATCCTGCGGTAGCCTGCGTCATCGCAACGACTGACGCCGGTGCGGACATCGCCGCGCTGTGTGAACGCTCCGGGAGCCCGGATACTATCACCGTCATCGGTACATCTCCCGCAACGCCGAATACCTCCGGTGCTAAGCTCTGGTATCTTGACGACGACAACGATCTCAAACTGGTATAGATATGAAGGAAACTAACAAAAAGCCCGCTGAAAGGCTCGCCGCCATATTCTTCGACCCGATACTGCTCTACGCGGCACTCATGGTCATGGCGATAATGTACCATTACCACAGCAGCATGACCTTTGTGTACGGGCTCGTGACGCTCGCCGCGGGCGCCGTGCTGTTCAGGCTGTTCGACTTCATGCAGAAGCACAATCTTATCGGCGGTGTCATATATGTGGCGGTATTCGCCGGAGCGATGTGGCTGTCGGGACAGTGTGCGGAGATAGGTCACCTTAACTACCCGCTCTCGTGGCTGGTATGGTTCCTGACCCCGCAGGACGCCATGGACTTCAACCTGTGGTACACCTTCTCGGTTTACATCTTCTTCGTGATGTTCATGATGTCCGTCGTGTACTACTTCACCCGCGTGCGCTACAGGCTGTTCATGAACTTCCTGATAGTCATGGTGCCTTTCGAGCTTTACGGTAAGGAATACGAGAAGATGCCCACGCTCTTCATCATACTGATAGCCGTGGGATATATCCTTCTTATGGTGCGCTACAGGACCCTCAGCGAGAATGGCGGGGTCAAGGTGATAGAGCACACTGAGACGTGGAAGACCGTTGCTGCATATGCGGTAGTTTTCGCAGTGGCAGCGGCTGTGGTGCCGAAGCCTGAGGTCGAGGCTGACCGAACCTATCTCGAGCAGCTCATCGACGCAGATAGGTACACCGATCGCCTTATCGCGATGCTGAATGTCTTCCGCGATACGACCTCCAACGACAATTTCCGCAACAACAACAGCGAGGTGCCGGTCTATTTTGTAAGCGCACAGGAGCCCCTGAGGCTGAAAACCGCCTCATACTCCGAGTACAGCATGACTACTGATTCGTGGACTGCCCGCGACTCCGATTCAAGGTACATCAGCAGATACACCTCCTACCCGGTGGAGATGTTCCCTGTGGGGAGCGTTCTCGAAGCCGTTTCTGAGGCAGCTTACCGCAGCGATGATTTCGCTGAGGAGTACGACATCAGCGATATCGCTGAATTCATGATAGACTATCCCGAGCAGCGTGAGATGACCATACGCGGCGTCTCCTCCGAGGCTCAGTTCGCCCCGGCGCCGCAGTTCGCTGTGTCGCTCGACGATTCCACCTCCGACGAGGAGATAGCCCTGATAAACTCCGGGCTGATCTACTGCACAGACGGTTACTTCAAAAGCACAGACACCTTTACCTTTACATACAGCGCGGACGAGTTCTTCTCGGACCGCGAGAACCGCACTGCGGCTGAGGCACTCTGCCGCGAGGACTACGGGGATATCCTCGAGGACGCGCTTGAAGTCCTCAATGAGGAGTATGATTCCTCCCCGAAAAAGGACAGGGATCACCTCGGAACTCTTTGCAGAGCGCTCGACCGCGATATAAAGTACCGCACCGACTACTCCGGTGTCCTCCTGAACTATTACGGCAGCGAGCGCATACGCGCCCTCGCCGAGGAGATAACTCAGGACTGCGGTACCGACTACGAAAAAGCCAAGGCGATCGAGAGCTGGTTCTATTCGAGCGGCTTCAGCTACGATCCAGCGTATGTCAAGGGCAGCAATGCCAATGCCGAGACCTTCCTGTTTGAGTCGCGGCGCGGTGTCTGCTACGAATACGCAACAGCAATGGTGCTCATGGCGCGGTCTGTAGGCATTCCCGCTCGCTTCTGTGAGGGCTACAACATGAGCCGCGAGTACAAGAATGAGAGGCTCGGCACAAACATGGTCGTCATGGTCGCGGACGCCCACGCCTACCCCGAACTGTATATCAGGGGAGCGGGCTGGATGTCGTTCGAGCCGACTGTAACAGACTATATCCCACAGCAGACCACCGGCACCGCGACGAAGCTCCTCACAAGGGCAGGCGCAGTGATGTTCGCAATGGCAGTCCTGCTGCTGCTCGGCATACTGCTCTACCCGATCATTTCGCACAAGGTATTCCTCATGCTCATGCGCCACAGAGAGCCCGGCAGAACTGTCCGCTCGGCGATGCACAGACTGTGCAGGCTGTACGGCATTGAGAGGGGAAATACCTCCCGCGAGGCTGCACAGGCTGTCGCGGCATTCTCGGGCGCGGATATACTCCCGCTCGCAGTCTTGTTCGACAAGGCTGAATACGGCGGCGCAGCCCTTACCTCAGAAGAGAGGGACGCGGCTGTACAGATATACGAAGCGGCTTTTACCGCTTACCGTCAGAACAGAAGAAAAAAGAGACGCGCAACAAACTCTGGTGCGCTGACACAGAAATAAAGACGAGCTTTACAGTAGGTGTCGGCACGCCGCCATGACCGATGATCCGGAGGAAGGACCGGATCAGCATTGGAGGTAATCAAAATGCACAGTATCAGAAAAAGTTTGCTAAGCGTTATCCTTGCACTGCTCGTATTCATGGCAGCTCTGACAGGGATATCAACAACGTCACCAGCTGTCCGCGCCGAGGAGGACTATCACCTCTGGAGCCAGATGGATCCCCGCTGGGGGAATATACCGATAGGCGGCTCCACCATAGCGAAGTCGGGCTGTCTGGTAACATCTATCGCGATACTCGCGGTACATTCCGGCGAAAAGGACCCCGAGACATTCAACCCCGGCACGTTCGCTAATTCCATGAGCGCGCTCGGCGGCTTCACTTCAGGCGGAGCTATCGCGAGCTGGGCAACGATCACTCAGGTGCTGCCTGATGTCCGCGTTGTGGACTACACCCAGTTCAAGAGCTCGGATCAGGCTGGCAAGGCTGCTGAGATCAAGGCACGCATGGACGCGGGCTACTATGTCATCGTCAACGTCAACTGGCACTGGGTATTCGTTGAGGGCGTTGTGGGGAATGATGTCTACATGATCGACCCCGCGAAGGACGACGTGCTCCTGTTCGATGCATATGCAAATTCCGGAATACTCGAATACGAGGTCTTCACCGGCAAGAACCCGCCCCCGGCATTTACGGCTCCGGGCTCAGCCGAGGAGGTCACAACAACAGTCACCGAAGAAACAACTACTACCACGGCTCCCGTCACAACTGAGCCCGTTACCACTACGACTACAGTCACAGCCGCTCCTGACGACACCTATGAGCTTGGCGAGTACTGCTACACAGGCTTCGAGCCGCTCGGAGTCTATGTCTCTGACAGCGAGGAAGCGGAGCTCATGACCGAGCTGCGCAGCGGAAATATCGTCTCAGTGCTTCAGGTCTCTGACGGCAGGGGACTCACCAAGATAAACGGCGCTCCCGTGTGGATAGACATAACCAAGCTCACCTACACCGGCGCTGAGCCGGA
>JAFRXR010000176.1 GCA_017443395.1 Ruminococcus sp.
CCAGAGGCGCCGCCTCTGGACTCTGCCAAAGGGTCAGTCGACCCGGTGGGATCCCGTGGTTGGAAATGCCATGCCTGAAACCTGTCACCTGATACCTAAAACCTAAAAAAGGACGGCTTGCGCCGTCCTTTTTTCAGTTTCTTATCTGCTTTGCAACAAGGCTCTCGCCGCAGTATATCTGGCGGAGCTTCGGCTTCTCGATCTTGCCGGTGGGATTTCTCGGCACGTCCGCAAAGATGATCTTGTGCGGGCGCTTGTACCTCGGGAGCTTCTGGCAGAATGCGTTCAGCTCGTCCTCGGTGCACGAAGCCTCCTCCTTTATCGAGACTATAGCAGCTGCTATCTCGCCCAGACGCTTGTCCGGAAGTCCGATGACCGCAACGTCCTTTACTGCCGGGTGGCTCCTGATGAAGTCCTCGATCTGTACGGGGTAGAGGTTCTCGCCGCCGCTGATGATGACGTCCTTCTTGCGGTCAACGAGGTAGATGAAGCCGTCCTCGTCCTCCTGCGCCATGTCGCCGGTGAGCAGCCAGCCGTCCTTGAGCGTCTCTGCGGTAGCCTTATCGTCGCGGTAGTAGCAGGTCATGAGACCCGGTCCCTTGACGTAGAGCTCGCCAACTCCTCCGCGGGGGACAGTATTGCCGTTCTCGTCGCAGATCTTGACCTCCCAGCCGTAGCCTGCCTTGCCGATCGCACCGACCTTGTGGATATTCTCCACGCCGAGGTGTACGCAGCCGGGTCCGATAGACTCGCTGAGGCCGTAGTTCGTGTCGTACTGGTGATTGGGGAATATCTTTCTCCAGCGCGCGATGAGCGACGGAGGCACCGGCTGTGCGCCGATGTGCATGAGTCTCCACTGGGAGAGCTCGTATTCGCTGAGGTCTATGTCGCCGCGGTCGATGGCGTCGAGGATATCCTGCGCCCACGGAACGAGCAGCCATACTATCGTGCAGAGCTCGTTGGAGACGGTCTCGAGGATAGCCTTCGGCTTCACGCCCTTGAGGAGGACAGCCTTGCTGCCCGAATAGAGACTGCCGAACCAGTGCATTTTCGCGCCGGTGTGGTAGAGCGGGGGAATGCAGAGGAAGACGTCGTTGCGGGTCTGACCGTGGTGGTTCTGCTCGACCTTCGCGGAGTGCATGAGGCTCTCGTGGTTATGCAGGATAGCCTTGGGGAAGCCAGTCGTGCCGGAGGAGAAGTATATAGCGGCGTTGTCGGAGTCAGTGAGGGTGATGTCCGGCGCGGAGCTCTGGCAGTTAGCCGCAAGGCTGTCGTAGTGCTCTGCGAACGAGGGACAGCCCTCCCCGACATAGAACAGCAGACGGTTCTTGCTGATCTCGTCGGCTATCTCCTCGATACGTCCGATGAACTCGGGACCGAACATGAGCACGTCCACCTCAGCGAGGTCGAGGCAGTACTTTATCTCGTCGGCGGCGTATCTGAAATTGAGCGGCACAGCGAGAGCGCCGGTCTTGAGGATACCGAAGTAAATGGGCAGCCACTCAAGGCAGTTCATGAGCAGTATGCCGACCTTGTCGCCCTTCTGCACGCCTCTCTCGAGGAGGAGGTTGGCGAAGCGGTTCGCCTTTTCGTCGAAGACCTTCCATGTGATCTCGCGGCGGTAGTGGGAGACCGGGTTCGGCTCGATGAGCTCGTATTCCTTCCATGTTATGCGGCGTATCTCGGTGACGTCGGGGTTGACCTCGACGAGCGCTACGTCGTCGCCGTACAGCTTGGCATTTCTTTCAAGAAGTTCTGTGATAGGCATTATTTACGTCCTTTCTGGCTTTAGTCATATAAAGCCATAAACTATCTTTTATTTTAACACAAAAAAGCGAAAAAGTAAATGATGTAAATGCACAAATCCGCTGTGATAATTACAGCACTTTGACGAACGCAGGGCAGCGCCGGCAAATATCAAAGACACCCTATAAGAGAATGCGTCCCCTTCTTCAGCATTAAAAACGTCCTCACTGCGAACGTTGTAGGTCACACGGCGCAGAACTCACAGGAGCGTTGCCGCAAAAAAAGAACGACCATGCGGTCGTCCTTTTATTGAAGCAGGAATGCCATGTCGAAGCGCGTCCCCTTGCCGAGCTCTGAGTACACGAGTATGTCCCCGCCGTGTGCAATGGCTATTTTTCGGGAGATATTCAGCCCGAGACCGACGCTCGTCATGCCGATCGAGTGGGACTTGTGTGAGAAGCGCTCGAACAGCCGCGGTATCTGCTCCTGCGGCATTCCCGCGCCGTTGTCCGCGATCGAGAGCGTGAGCAGTCCCGCCGAGACCGCCGCGGAGAGCGTTATCTCGGTGCATTTCGCGTGGTCGGCGGAGTTCTTTACGATGTTCGCCGCCGCCTCGCTCAGCCACAGCCTGTCGTGTGGGAAGACGATATCCGGCGATATTTCGACCTTTGCCGTCACTCCGCACTCGCGCAGCAGGGGAGCCAGTCTCCCCACCGCTTCCGTGCAGGTCTCCGCGAGGGGACGCTCCTCGAACCGGTACTCCACAGCGCCCGCGTTCAGCCGCGCGAGCTTCAGTGCTGCGAGCACGAGCTCCTCCATGCCGTCGAGCGCGGAGCTTGTCTCGTCGATGAGCTGTTCGCAGCGCTCGGGCGGGAGAGAGTCAGTTTCCGCCAGAATATCGGTGTTCAGGCGTATCACGGCGAGCGACGTTTTGAGCTGGTGGGAGAGGTCGGAGAGGAACTCCGTGAGCGTTTTTTTGTCATTTGAGAGCGCCGAGCTGAGGTCACGCAGCCGCTGTGCGACGTGAACGACTCCCTCCGACGCACGTCTCACGCAGCTCAGGTCCTCCCCGGCGTACATGGGGATGTAGTCGCAGTTTTCGGCTATTTTAAGGCATTCGCGCCGTATCTCCTCGATGCCGCTGTAGACCTTGTCCAGCGCGCGTACCGACCTGATGAACATGAGCGTGCAAACCGCCGCGCACACCCCGAAGATACCTGAAAATACGGCATTCCGCACGCCGCTCCACGAGTCCATGAGCCGCGGGGCGACGTTCCGGCTGACGCCGTAAAGGCTGAGCTCATCGGCGGCTCGGGCGACTGCGTCAGGGTCGGGCGCGGCGTTGAATTTTCCGCCGCCGACCGCCGAGAGCATGGCGTTGATCTGTCCCTCGACTATCCTGTCGGCGATGACCCCCGCAAGCAGCCACGCCCCAACTGCGCTCAATATGAGCAAAACCGCGAAAAACAGCGCTGTATCGCGTGCTTCGCGGTTGTTTATGAGCTTGTCTGGTCTGTCCATGTGTAGCCCACGCCTCTCTTGGTGATGATCTGTCCCTTGCCGGATTCGCGCAGCTTGTCACGCAGGCGGCTGATGTTCACGGACAGTGTGTTGTCGTTGACAAAAGTACCGTTATTGTCCCATAAATAGGCAAGTATCTGGTCGCGCGTGAGGAAGCGTCCGCGGTTGAGCATGAGGTAATCGAGGAGCTTCTGCTCCAGCGCGGTGAGCTCGAGGTCGGGCGTTTCGACCACGCAGCGCCGCATGACCGCACGTATGCGGGACAGCAGCTCGCGCAGCCTGAACGGCTTGGGGATATAGTCGTCGCAGCCCGAATCGAAGCCCTTTACGATGTCGCACTCCTCGTCGAAGGAGGTCAGGAAAATGACCGGCGTCTGCACCTTCTGGCGTATCTCACGGCAGAAAGCGAAGCCGTTCCCGTCGGGGAGCGTGACATCGAGCAGAATGAGCGCAGCCTGTTCGTAGAGCTCGCGGGCGCGCTCGAGACGATCCGCGGAAAGCACGCTGTAGCCCGAATTTTCGAGGGCGAGCGAGATGTTTTTGTTGAGCGTCGAGTCGTCCTCGACAACGAGAATGGTGTTCATTGTTTACTCCGTTTCAAAATGCGCTGCTGAAAAATGCATAATGCGTAATTATCATGCCGGGCGAATCGTTGGGGACGGCGTCCTCGACGTCCCGTTTTAGGTTTCACGTCTCAAGTGTTTACCGCTCAAATAATCTTCCGTATGCGATGTACGGCAAAGGTCTTTGATGAGAGTGAGCAAGTTTACGAGCGGCAGCGTGCGAACGTGCAGGGCGCTGCCCTGCCGCTCAGTCGCGCCACATTTTCCTGTAGGAGAAGCAGGTCAGGTTCTCCGCCTTCTTGAACTGCCGCGCGAAGTAGCTCTGGTCGTTGAAGCCGCAGAGGTGCGCGATCTCCTCGACCGATCTGTCGGAGAACCGCAGCAGCTGCTTGCCGTGATTTATGCGCGCAGTGATGATGTGCTGAAAAATGGTCTTGCCGTAGATCTTCTTGTACTCGCGCGTGAGGTAGAATTTGCTTATGTAGAACTCCGACGCCAGCTTTTCGAGGGAGAGGTCCTCGCTGAAGTGCTCCTCGATATAGTCGTGGACGGACGCGAGCTTCTTATTGAGGGCGGTGTCGAACTGCTGGTCGTCTGCACGCGCGGTGAGGGCGATGGTCAGCAGGTCCACGATGAGCTTGGAGGTGATGATCTCCGCGTCGGGGGACTTCGCTTCGTTCACGCTGATGATCTCGGAGATGACCGAGGCTGTGCGCTCGAAGGACGCCGGACGGAAGACGTTTTTCGACTGCGAGAGGAAGTAATCGTAGTACTGCTCGGAGGTGCTGCCGTTGAAGTGTACCCACATGAGCTCCCACGGGTCGCGGGTCGAGGACTTGTAGAAGTGCGGGACGCGGCAGTCGATGAAGAAGCAGTCGCCCTTTGAGAGAGGGAAAGTGGCGCTGCCGTAGGTGAGCTCGCCGTGTCCGCCGGCGACCGCGACGATGAGGAATGAGTCGAGGTCCTTGCGCTGGGTGGTGGCGGCGTCGTCGGTGACGGTGGAGCCGGTCTCCTGAATGTAGAAGAACGCGCTCTTCGCCGCAGGGTCGGGCGTACTGATGATACGTTTCGACAGTGCGCCCCTTGCGGGGGTATTCGGTCTCTGTTCCATTGTAAAAACTCCTTAGTCCGGAGGCGCCTAAACCTCCGGAGCAATATAATACGAACTAATTATACCACAATATTTAGCGGTTGTCCATACCTTTTTAGCAGGATATTGCGATATTTCACATCAGATTCGTCATATATTGCGGATATGCATTCAGTCACCCTTCCGGGGGAGATTCCGGACATAGTGGAAGAGGTACTGCTGGGCGATACCGGCGTTATCTTTCAGAGATTCCGGGAAGCCGGCGGGGTAGTACTCCGCGAGGACGCGCTTTATCCAGACGTCCACAGGGAAGGCTTCTGTGCGGTGCATACCGTAGAGGAGGACGCACTCCGCGACCTTGGGACCCACGCCGGTTATTTTTTGCAGCTCCCTGCGGGCGTCTTCCATCGGCATGGCGGCGACTGCGGCGAGGTCGGTATCTCCCGAGTTTACGCGCTTCGCGGCGTCACATATGTACTTTGCCCGGAAGCCGCTCCTGAGGTAAGCGAGGGAATCGGGAGTCTCCCGCGCGAGCTCCGCGGCGGTCGGAAAATGCCCGTAATTCGCGCAGAGGCGGTCGATTATGCCCTTTATGCGGGGGATATTGTTGTTCTGCGAGATGATGAACGAGATGAGGCACTCCCATGCGTCCTGCCGGAGAAGGCGTATCCCGCCCGCGAAGCCGCACGCCTTAGAGAGGGTCTCGTCCGCGGAGAACCGGCGTTTGAGGTCGGCGTAGTCGGTGGAGAGGTCGAAATAATCCGCCCAGCGGGAGAGGAATTCCTGCTCGCTGACGCCGTGGAATATGAATCTGCCCCTGCCGTCCTGCGAGACCCTGAGGGGCGTGTCCACGAAGCAGCCCTCGTAGGTGCAGTCGTAGTCCGAGGCTGTTTTCCGCCACCTGAACGCCTGCCCGCAGTCGAGGGTCTCGTCGAGGTCGAGGTCGGGCTCGTGTAAAATAATGTCATTTCCTGCAACAGAATAGTCCATATCGTTCCTCCGTCCATGAGAATTTGATCGGAAATACTTGATTTTTCAATTAAATTATACTAAAATATTATGTATATTGCAAGACCTGACAGAAATTTTTGCATGGGACGCCGCTCACGGCGGAAATCTTCACCACTTCAAGGAGGCAGATCATGGACGACATGAATTTCTATATCGAATCAATGGAGAATCTCCCGGCGATCGCGGGCAGCAACGCTTCCGCGCGGGAGGCTTTCGAGCGCACGTTTTTCGAGTTCATACAGCTCCAGCACCTCTATAATTCGGCGATAGAGGTCGTAAGCACCTACCTGACTATCCTCGACAACGAGTTTCAGGTCAATTTCCAGCGCAACCCGATACACAACATCGAGAGCCGCCTCAAGTCGCCGCAGTCCATAATCGGCAAGCTCCAGAAGAAGGGGCTCCCTCTCACTCCCGAGGCTGCGCGGAAAAACCTCCTCGACATGGCTGGTATCCGCGTGACCTGCTGCTACATCAGCGACATCTACGCTATCGTGGAAATGCTCGGGCGGCGCGACGACTTCGTGCTGATAAAGTCCAAGGACTACATCAAAAAACCCAAGGAATCGGGCTACAGGAGCTATCACATGATACTCTCCGTGCCGGTCTACACGTCAACGCGGAAGCAGTACGCGCCGGTCGAGATACAGATACGCACGATCGGCATGGACTTCTGGGCGAGTCTTGAGCATCAGCTCAAATACAAGCCCTCGGCGGCGATAACTCCCGAGATCTCTGAGGAGCTGCGTGAGTGCGCCGAAAAGATCGCCGAGACCGACCTCCGTATGCAGCAGATATTCATGCAGATAAACGACATCGAATAATCGACACGAATCCCCGCAAACAGCGTTGTTTCCACAAAAATAACCTATTCACAGACCGCCCCTTTCGTGGTACTATAGATGTACTGAAGGAAAGGAGCGGTTTTATGTTCGGAGCTATGACGATGATGAGGAGCGAGGTCTGCGGGAGGACAGTCTATATGGAGGTCGTCGCGGACAACAAGGTCGCGTACCGCGTGATAACGGGTCGGATACGCGCGTTCGGCACGGAGGTGGGTACATACGGCGTCGAGGCGGAGGATTACGAGACCGGCGAGACGGAGTGCATAGCCGATTTTTCGAGGAATATCGAGGACGCAGTGGACTTCGCCGAGACGCTCATCTCACACAGGAGCCGTCCGCGGCAGCTGTATTCCCGGGCGCTGAATTACCTCTCGGGGGCGATATGAACCCATACGGAACAGGTGTCAGGTGTCTGGTTTTAAGTGTCAGGTGCAGGGGACGGCGTGAAGAATTCGGAATGCGATGTACGACAAACATCCTCAATGAGAGTGAGCGAGTTTACGAGCGGCAACGTGTCTGGGTGCAGCGTCACGCTGCGCTTGACAAAATAGGTTTTCTGTGGTATGATTAATACATTCACAAAAATAACCACAGGAGGTCTATCATGGCAGAACTGAAATTTGAGATCACAGAAAGCATCGGAGTGCTCTCCGAGAACGCAAAGGGCTGGACCAAGGAGCTCAACCTCGTCAGCTGGAACGAGCACGAGCCCAAGTACGACATCAGAGAATGGTCCCCCGACCACTCCCGCATGGGCAAGGGCGTGACCCTTACCGCCGATGAGCTCGCTTCCCTCAAGGAGCTGCTCGCGGATATCGACCTCGATTCGTTTGAATAAAACATGGGGGATAATTGGGATGGCACTTTTTAACAAAGAAGCAAACTTGAATCAGGACCCGAAGAAGTCGCGCAACATCTTCATTCTTGTCTTCGGGCTCATCGCGGTGATATGCCTTTACAGCGGAATTTCGGGACTTCTCAAATCCCCGCAGCCGATGTCGAACTTCTTCGACGGCACCGCTGAAGCAGGGGATTTCGTTGAGGGTACGCCCACATACGGCTTCACCTATTCATACGACGTCAAGCACACGCTCAACTACATAATCCCGCTCCTCGAAGAGCATTACTACATGATCTTCTCCGAGGACGATGAGGGTATCGGATTCGTGCGTGCAGGCAAGGACTTCGGCAATAATTTCAACTTCACGACCTATGAGAACTACAAGAACGCTGAGGTAAGGGGAGCCGTCCGGAAATTCGACAGCTCTATCTCCCACGACCTTGCCGAGCAGTTCAACGGTGAGCTTACGACCCGTGAGACGACCTACTATATCGACACCTACGCCAACCTGCTGAACATCATCTGTGTCATCATCGGCGTGCTGAATCTCGTGCTGGTAGCGGCGTCGTTCGTCATCTTCAAGGAGAAGGACATCGACAGCGAGTACGATGACCTCCAGAAAAAGCGTTCGGCGGCGGGCATCGTTTTCGGTGTGGCAGCGTTTGCCTCGCTGATACTGCTCCTGTACGTCATTATGATGAGATTCTGAGCTCATTTATCTATCGTATGCATAAAAAAGCAGACCCCTGCGGGTCTGCTTTTTGTGTTTTGGCTGCGCTTATTGATCGAGTATCTCGTCGGCGCGGTCACGGAGGATATCCGCGATGTATTCGATGTAGTCCTCGGACAGGACGTCGCCGAAGCCGCATTCGTCGAGAGCACTGCGGAACTGATTGTCGTGGTCGTTGCAGTCTACCCGCGCGAACGCCTCGTAGCGGTCAAGGGCTGAATCGGGGTCGCTCAGCAGGTCGAGCGCCGCAAGCGCGGACGTGCCGTAGCTGATGTAGTAGCCGGGCTGCTCGAAGATATGGGGGATATAGTAGAACTCGATATCGGGGTTGAAGTCCTCCATGATGTCGTTGAAGCCCTCGATGATATCGTCAACGTTCAGCGAATCGCGGTCGCGGAGCATAGTGTACTCAAACTCCCCGACAAGGAAGCCCGAAATGACCGCCGAGAGCAGATCTATCAGCAGGCACATCTCCATGATGTCCGCATATTCACCGTAGATATCGTCGTAGAACTGCGTGAAAAGCACCTCCATGCCCTGTGACTGCACCTCGGCTATGTCGAGGTTGAGCGCAGCCTTTATCGCGGGGGTCGTGACGTATGTGGAGGCGTAGTGGTGCCCGAACTCGTGTATCGCGGTCTCGAGGTCGGTGTAGGTGCCGTCGCAGTAGATGTACATGATCGAGCCGCCGCTCACGGGCATATCCGTGGTGAACGAGCCGTCGTAGCAGTCGTCGCCGTAGGCAAGGGTGTAGACGCCGTTGTCTATGGCATTGTCGGCACATTCACCTATCTCGTCCGAGAGCTCGTATGCGTACTCGGCGATAGTCTCGAAGGGATCGTCAGTCGGGCAGGGAGAATTCGCAGCCTTGCGCAGACCCTTCATGCCGTAGAGGTCATCGAGGAGGTCGTTATAGAGCGGTATCAGGTATTCGCGGACGTACTCGCTCGCCTCGAGTATCTCCTCGGGGGTGTAGTCGCGGTTGTAGCGGGAGTAGAAGGTCTCCTCGCTGAGTCCCGCAAGGACGTCGAGGTAGACCTCCGCGCACTCGACATTCTTCTCGTCGTCGCTGAGGTCTTCGTCGTAGGCGATGTCGTAGTAATTGTCGAGCTGCTCGTCCATGAGGGAGCTGTCGACCTTCGCGTAGCCCTCGATGCGCTTCAGCGAGACTGCGGGCAGCGTGAAGTACTCAAGGAGGTCGTCGTCAACAGAGTCGATGTACTCCTCGAACAGCGCGGAATACTCCTCCGTGGCGTATCCGCGGTAGAAGGCATAGAGAATGGAATCCGCAGCGACATAGTATGCCTCGAAGGCTTCATCGCGCTCAGCCTCGAGCTCCTCGTTGTTCCAGTCGCTGTAGTATATGACCTCCTTGACCGAGTACACCTCGGACAGCTTGTCGAGCTCGTCAGCGAGTATCTCGATCCCCTCGCGGACAGCCTCCTCGTTGTCGGGCTCCTTGATGTCGTTGAGCAGCTGCTCGACCATCTCGTGGACGTACTGACCGTCGGGAGTGAGGTCGCTCTCCTCGGCGGCTTTGCTGCGCTTGTGGGTGTGTATCTCGGAGTTGCTCGTGCTGGTCTCAGCCGAGGAGCTCTCCTCCTTCTGCTTTTTGGAGCGCAGCGTGCAGGAGGTGCTCGTTACCGGTAATACGAGCGCTGTGAGCAGCGCGATAATGCGTTTGAAAGTCATGATCCCTCCGTTCTGCCGTCACTCTGAGAGAGCGCTGACGGCGTCAGGTATCTGTCGGATATCGTCGATGATGATGTCAGATTTTGCGAGCTCATCGCGGGAGCCATAGCCGTAGGCGCAGCCTATCGACCGCAGACCGTTCTGCGCGGCGGTCTCGATGTCGTGGAAGCGGTCGCCGATGACGATGAACGGCCCGCTGTGCCTCGGGGCTATCTGACGGAAGATCTCGTGCTTGGGTATGAAGCCGAACTCCTCGCAGCAGTAGAAATGGTCGAACCACCTTGCCAGCCCGAAGACCCGCCTGTGGCGCTCCATATAGTGTATGCGGCAGTTGCTCAGGAAAATGAGCGTGTGACCGCGCTTTTTCAGCTCAGTCAGCACCTCCTCAGCGTGCGGGAACAGCGCTCCCTCGCCGCGCTCGACCCTCTCCGCCATGTCCTCACCGAGACGTATCCTCGCCCTCTCGCGTACCGCGGGGTCGAGGTCGGGTGCGAAGGTCCCCCACATATCGGCGGAATTGAAGCCGAGCCAGTAGGAGATGTCCTCGTCGGAGTACTCGCGGCGGGGGAGGTGACCCTCGTCTGCGAGCCAGTCCATAGTGCTCCGGAAAGCCGGGGCGTAGGTCAGCATGGACTGGTGGAGCGTGCCGTCATAGTCGAAGATGAGGTCGGACATCAGTCGTCTATCTCGCGGATGAGGTTTATCATCTCGATAGCGCCCTCCGCGCACTCGCTGCCCTTGTTGCCCGCCTTGGAGCCTGCGCGCTCGATAGCCTGTTCGATGTTCTCGGTGGTGATGACACCGAACATTACGGGAATATCGCTCTGCAAGGAGACCTGTGCTATGCCCTTCGCGCACTCATTGCACACAAGGTCGTAGTGGGAGGTGCTCCCGCGTATTATCGCGCCGAGGCAGATGACGGCGTCGTACTTGCCGGACTTCGCCATTTTGGACGCGATGAGCGGTATCTCGAATGCGCCCGGCACCCGCGCGACGTCGATAGAGTTCTCGCTGACTGCGTGGCGCTGGAGAGCGTCGACAGCTCCGCCGAGCAGCTTGCTGGTGATGAATTCGTTGAATCTCGCAACGACGATACCGATACGGACGTCCTTTGCGACGAGCTTGCCTTCATATGTCTTCATAGTGATCCTCCTTGTATTATGTATGGAACGATGTCCCAACGGTCATGTGTGATAAATGCATTGTAGGGGCGGATCCGTGTGTCCGCCCGCAAATCACCGTAACACCTCCGGACGCCAAAAGGACGCCCCTACGCCTGATACCTGATCTGATAATTCCAGATTCAAGATTTTGAATTACGCGTTACGCATTACGAATTACGCATTAATACTCCAGCAGGTGTCCCATTTTGTCGCGCTTGGTCTTGAGGTAGAACAGGTCGTATGCGGTAGCGTCCACCTGTATCGGCACCCGCTCCGCAATTTCCAGTCCGAACCCGCTCAGTCCGTAGACCTTGTCGGGGTTGTTCGTCAGCAGCCGGAGCGTCTTGCAGCCGAGGTCACGCAGTATCTGCGCACCGATGTAGTACTCGCGCATATCGCCCGGGAAGCCGAGCGCGAGGTTCGCCTCGAGGGTGTCCATGCCCTTGTCCTGGAGCTCATAGGCGCGGAGCTTGTTTATCAGCCCGATACCGCGCCCCTCCTGCCTCATGTAGAGGAGTATGCCGCGTCCCTCTTTCTCGATCTGCGACATCGCCGCCGCGAACTGCTGCCCGCAGTCGCATTTGAGTGAGCCGAATGCGTCGCCGGTCAGACACTCCGAGTGCACGCGGCAGAGAATGTCCTTTCCGTCACCGATGTCGCCCTTGACCAGCGCGACGTGGTGCTCGCCGTTCAGCTTGTTCACGAAGCCCAGCGCACGGAACTCGCCGTACTTCGTGGGGAGCTTGGTGTCCGCGACCCTCTCAACAAGGACGTCGCGGCACTTGCGATAGTCCTTCAGCGCCTTTATCGTGATGAACTTCAGCCCCCATTTTACGGCGTTTTCCTGAAGCTCAGCGGCACGCATCATGGTGCCGTCGTCGCGCATTATCTCGCAGCACAGACCGCACTCCTCAAGTCCGGCAAGCCGCATGAGATCGACCGTAGCCTCAGTGTGGCCCTCACGCTCGAGGACGCCGTTTTTTTTCGCCATGAGCGGGAACATATGCCCCGGGCGGCGGAAATCCTCCGGCTTCGAGGTCGGGTCGATTATCTTCCGCGCCGTGAAGCCGCGCTCCTCGGCGGAAATGCCCGTTGTGGTGTCCACATGGTCGACCGAGACCGTGAACGCAGTGCAGTGGTTGTCGGTGTTCTCGTCGAGGCGAATCATCTGCGGGAGCGCGAGTTTACGGCAGTATTCTGCGCTCATCGGCATACAGATGAGACCCTTTGCGTGGGTCGCCATGAAGTTGACGTTCTCGGTGGTCGCGAAGCGTGCGGCGCAGATCATGTCGCCCTCATTTTCGCGTCCTTCGTCGTCTGAGACGAGAATGACCTCGCCGTTTCGGAGCGCGTCGAGAGCCTCCTCAACGGTGTTGTATTCAAACATAATTTTCCTCCAAATAAAGGGATTCCAAAGGGCAGACTGACCCTTTGGTCGGGGTCAGGGGGCAGACAGCCCCTTGCAGGTGCAGGGCAGCGCTCTGCATAACAGAAGCATTCCGCGCTAAAACCCGTTTTTTGCCAGAAAATCGAGCGTTATCCCGCCGGACTTCTTCTCCGGCGCGGGCTTCATCAGCCGCTCGACGTACTTTGCTATCACGTCGGTTTCGAGGTTGACCGTGTCGCCGACCCTTCTCAGCGGCAGGACGGTCTGCTCAGCGGTGTGCGGAATGACAGAAACGCTGAACCCCGTCTCCGTGACCCTCGCGACGGTCAGGCTGATACCGTCTATCGCAATGGAGCCTTTTTCCGCGATATATCGCATTATCTCAGGCTTTGCGGAAATGGTGTACCATGTCGCGATACCGTCTTTTTTTATGTCCGTGACCGTGCCCGTGCCGTCGATGTGACCCGAGACGATGTGTCCGCCGAAGCGTCCCTGCGCGGACATCGCCCTCTCGAGGTTGACCCTGCTGCCGCTCGAAAGTGCGCCCAGCGACGAGCGGGAAAGGGTCTCGTTCATGACGTCTGCACGGAAAGAATCCCCCGAAAGATCGGTCGCTGTGAGGCACACGCCGTTCACCGCGATACTGTCGCCGATGTGGATATCCTCCAGCACCTTAGTGCAGCAGACCTCGATGTACGAGCTCGCGCCGCTGCGCTTCACCGCACGGACAGTCCCGACCTCCTCGATCAGTCCTGTGAACACGGCAGCACCCTGCTTTCAAGGAGCAGATCGTCGCCGAAGCGCGTGATCTTGGGCGATGTGAGCATAACAGCGTCCGCGGGGAAGGGCACTCCGATACCCGAAACGGGCGTGCGGGAGGTCTCGCCGCCGAAGAGCTTGGGGGCGATATAAGCCTGTATCTTATTGACGATACCCGCCTTCAGCGCCGACCAGTTGAGCTCGCTTCCGCCCTCGAGGAGGATACTGTCGATGCCCTCCTCGCCGAGCGACTTCATGAGGTCGGTGAGGCTGAGGTGTCCGTTGAACTCGTCGATCTGGATAACGTTGCAGCCGAATGACTCGAATTTGGCTATTTTCTCGGCATTCTGCGAGTGCGTCGCGAGAATCGTGGGGACGTCCTTCGCGGTCTTGACGATGTTGGAATCGAAGGGCGTGCGCAGGTGAGTGTCGCAGATTATGCGGACGGGGTTCCTGCCGTCCTCGAGCTTGCAGGTGAGGGTGGGGTCGTCAGCGAAGACAGTTCCCACGCCGACCATCACCGCAGAGTGGCGCAGTCTGTCGCGCTGGACGTTCGCACGCGCGGTCTCGCCGGTTATCCACTTGGAGTGACCCGTGTAGCAGGCGATCTTTCCGTCGAGGGTCATGGCGTACTTCATCGTGACGAAGGGCAGACCGGTGGTGATGTAGTAGAAGAATATCTCGTTGAGCTCATCGCATTCGTCCTTGAGGACGCCCTCGATGACCTCTATCCCTGCCTCGCGGAGCTTCTCTACGCCTTTGCCGGCGACGAGCGGATTGGGGTCGGACGAGCCGATGAACACGCGCTTTATGCCCTTTTCGATGATGATGTCGGTGCAGGGGGGAGTTTTCCCGAAGTGGCAGCAGGGCTCGAGGGTGACATACAGGTCAGCGCCCCTGCAGTCCTCGGTGCAGCTCTCGAGTGCAGCTCTCTCCGCGTGGAGCGCGCCGAACCTCTCGTGGTAGCCTGTGCTTATTACCTTGCCGTCCTTGACAACGACCGCTCCGACCATGGGGTTGGGGTTGACCAGTCCCATACCCTTTTTCGCGAGCTCGAGTGCCTGTTTCATGAATTCGATGTCGTTCATTCTGATACCTCCAAAAATAAAAAGCCCCGATATTTCGGGGCATAGTGGGTACATAAACGGATATCTTCTCCCGTCCGGACTGTTACCGTCGGCTCCGGGATCAAACCGGATCAGCCATAAGGCTTGC
Source organism: Ruminococcus sp. (assembly GCA_017443395.1). Taxonomy (GTDB): domain Bacteria; phylum Bacillota; class Clostridia; order Oscillospirales; family Ruminococcaceae; genus Ruminococcus. Next base: position 14,564 of record JAFRXR010000176.1, read on the forward strand.
GGGCTATACCGCCGGTGGGGAATTTCGCCCCGCCCTGAAGATAATCCTATTATACCACATTGTTACGCGCTTGTCAATATTAATTCGCAATGCTTAATGTGTAATTGCACGGAGCCCGCGCTGGCGGGCATACTGACACCTGATACCTGAAAAAGACCGTCACGCTGCCGGCGTGCCGTGCATATAATACACCGAGGTGATGATCCATGACCATTTACATATGTGCGGCGGCTGCGGTCGTGCTGCTCATGCTCGAAGCCGCAGTTCTGCTCGGCACGCGGCGCAGGTCCGCGGCACTCACGTCCTTCGTGACAGTAGTCCCGGTCTTTCCCGGCGACGACCTCCTCCCCGAGCGCCTCTCCGCGCTCTCCGACTGCGCTGTCCGGAGCAGGGTACCCACGGGCAGGATAATCCTCCTCGACTTCGGCGCGGACGACCGTCAGAAGCGCATCTGCGCCGCTTTCTGTGAATCCGAGCCGGCTGCGGAAATGATCCCCGGCGCCGGGCTTGAAAAAAACCTCGCGAAAATGTTTGCAATCCGCGCGGAAATGTAGTATAATAAATAACGTATGGACTATGGAAGAGGTAAGACAATGGATAACACCACTCTGCACATCGAGGGCACGGTCGAGACCGTGCTGTTCAAAAATGAATCGAACGGCTACGTCGTCCTCGACCTCGACGCGGGAGGCGAGCTTATAACCGTTGTGGGCGAGCTCGGCGACGTCGAGGAGGGCGAGGGTCTTATCCTCGAGGGCAGCTATGTCACCCACCGCCGCTTCGGGACGCAGTTCCGCGCGGAATACTGTGAGCGCAAGCTGCCCGATACTGTCGTGAATATCGCGAAGTACCTTGCTTCCGGAGCGATAAAGGGGATAGGTCCCGGTCTGGCGGAGAGGATAGTCCGCGTGTTCGGCGACCGCACCCTCGACATCATGGAGCATGAGCCCCACCGCCTTGCGGAGGTCAAGGGCATTTCCGCGAAAAAGTGCGAGGAGATAGCCGCCGAGGCGCAGAAGCTCTTCTCGCTGCGGTGCATACTCTCGTTCCTCGCACAGTACGGGGTGAAGTCCGGCATAGCCATGCGTACCTACCGTAAATTCGGCACGGAGGCGCTCTCCCTCATCAAGAACGACCCCTTCCTCCTCTGCGGCGACTCCATTGAGCTCGACTTCCGCAGGGCTGACGAGATCGCGCGCGATATGCACATCGACAACAGCGACCGCCGCCGCGTCATCGCGGGGATATACTACATACTCAAGGCGAACGCCGGCATCGGGCATACCTGTCTGCCGCTCGAGACCTTGCAGAAAAAGGCTTCCGCGGCGCTCAGCATCTCTGAGAGCGACTTCTACAGCGTCTACAACTTCGCCCTCGATGAGAACGAGCTGTTCGAGTTCATCAAGCACGAGCGGGAGTACGTCTGCCTGCCCGATTACTACTACGCGGAGAAGTTCATCGCCGACCGCCTGCACATCCTGCGGGATTTCATGTCGCCGGAGGACTTCGACTTCGACACCCTCATCGACATCGAGGAGGAGGAGCACGGGATACATTACGAATCCATGCAGCGCCACGCCATAACCACTGCTGTATCGCGCGGGCTCATGGTGCTCACGGGCGGTCCCGGGACCGGCAAGACCACTACCCTCAATGCCGTCATTTCGATATTCGAGAAGCGCGGGCTGCACGTCCTCCTTGCCGCTCCCACGGGACGCGCTGCGAAGCGTATGTCCGACCTCACCGGCAGGGAAGCCAAGACGATACACCGCCTCCTCGAGGTCGTCTACGACACGGGGGACAAGCTGCGGTTCGTACACAACGAGAACGACCCGCTCAAATGCGACGTCCTTGTGGTGGACGAGATGTCAATGGTGGACGTGCTGCTGTTCGAGAGCCTGCTGAGGGCAGTGCGGCTCGGCTGCAAGCTGATAATGGTCGGCGACAGCGACCAGCTCCCGTCGGTCGGCGCGGGGAACCTCCTGCGCGACATCATCGACAGCGGGGCAGTCCCCACGATACAGCTCACCGAGATATTCCGTCAGGCGCGGCAGAGCTGCATAGTCATGAACGCGCACAGGATAATCTCCGGCGAATACCCCGACCTCACCCAGAAGCGCAGCGACTTCTTTTTCTTCCGGCGCGATGATTACGAGAAGGAGCTCTCGCTCGTCGTGGAGCTCGTCCGGGACAGGCTCCCCAAGGCTTATGATTACTCCCCGACGGAGGACATTCAGGTCATCTGCCCGTCGCGCAAGGGGACAGTGGGCACTGTGGAGCTCAACAAGCTCCTCCAGCAGGAGCTCAACCCGCCCGACAAGTCCAAGCCGGAGCACAAGGGGTTCATCTACACCTACCGCCTCGGCGACAAGGTCATGCAGAACAAGAACAATTACGATATAGTCTGGAAGCGCGGCGACGAGCAGGGGACAGGCATCTTCAACGGCGACATCGGGCGGATAGTCAACATCAACCGTGCCACGATGTCCGCGGTGCTCGACTTTGACGGGCGCGTCGCGACGTATCCGATAGATTCGCTCACGGAGGTCGAGCTGGCTTACGCGATAACGGTTCACAAGAGTCAGGGCTGCGAATTCGAGGCGGTGATACTGCCGCTGATGAACGGCTTCGACAAGCTCTGCTACCGCAACCTGCTGTACACAGCCGTCACCCGAGCAAAGAAGCTCCTTATCCTCATCGGCACGGAGGATATGGTGCAGAAAATGGTAGACAACAGCCGCCGCACGCTGCGGTACACCTGTCTGAAAAATATGCTCACCGGCGGGAATACGGGCATACTCGCCGCCCTTGAGCAGGCAGAGAACGGAAAGGAAGAATAAAATGGCAAACACAGATATAGGTATCGACCTCGGCACGTCGAACATCGTCATCACAATGGGGAACAAGGGGGTCGTTCTGAGCGAGCCCTCGGTCATCGCGTACAACACCCGCACGGAGCGAGTTCTTGCAGTCGGCAGGGAGGCGTATGAGATGATAGGACGCAACCCCGACTACATAGCCGTTGCGCGTCCGATAAGCGAGGGAGTCATCTCCGACGACGACCTCACCCACTCGATGATACGCGAGTTCATACTCAAGGTCACCGGACATCAGCTCATGAAGCCGAGGATCATCATCTGCGTGCCGTCCTTCATCACCGATATCGAGAGCCGTGCAGTCGTGGACGCCGCAAAGAGCGCGGGCTCGCGCCAGGTCTACCTCATTCAGGAGCCTATCGCCGCGATGATCGGTGCGGGAGTGAACATCGCGAAGGCGAAGGGTCACATGATAGTAGACATCGGCGGCGGCACCACGGACGTCGCGATAGTTTCGATGAACGGCGTTGTCACATCACACACCATAAAGACTGCCGGCAATGCGATAGACCGCTCGATAATCAAGTATATGCAGAACAAGTTCAAGCTGCTCATCGGTGAGCGCACGGCGGAGAGGGTCAAGAAAGAGCTCTGCAACCTCTACGACCCCAGCGACGAGATGACCTACATAGTCAAGGGACGCTCGCTCCTGAAGGGACTCCCCGCACAGGTGCTGCTCAGCGAGAGCCAGCTTTTCGAGGCTATCGAGGACGACACCTTCGCTATCATGGAGGCGATACGAAAGGTCCTCGAGGAGGCGCCTCCGGAGCTTGTGGGCGACATCTACGACAACGGTCTGCTGCTGACGGGCGGCGGAGCTCTGCTCGGCGGACTGACGCAGCTCATCAAGCGTACACTTGGCATAAACTGTCACATCGCAAAGGACGCGATAAACTGCGTTGCAAAGGGCACAGCGCTGGCGTTCGGGCACATGACGACCCTCCTCGACGGGTTTGAATCCGCGACGGTGTACAAGTATCGCTGAATCAGGTTTCAGGTATCAGGTTTTAGGTTTTAGGTATTAGGTGCAGGGGACGGCGTCCCTGCAAATGCGTAGATCAAAATAATTCCGAATTAATAATTACGCATTACGCATTATTCGCACACTTGACACCTGATACCTATGCTTGACTAATGGTCAAAAATGGGGTATAATAGTAGTATCACAACTAAGGAGTGTTTTTTATGAGCGAAAATTGTAAGCCCAGCGACTGCGCAAACTGTCCCAGCGCGGGCAATTGTTCCAGCAAGTCCGAGTCCATGCTCGAGCAGCCCAACAAAATGAGCAATATCGGCAAGGTGATCGGTATCGTAAGCGGAAAGGGCGGCGTCGGAAAGACCCTCGTGTCCTCGATGCTCGCGGTCTCCATGCAGCGCCTCGGCAAGAACGTCGGCATCATGGACGCGGACATCACAGGTCCGTCTATCCCGAAGGCGTTCGGCATACACGAAAAGGCTGACGCCTGCGAGTTCGGCATAATCCCGCAGAAGTCGAAAATGGGCATCGACATCATGTCGATAAATCTCCTCCTCGAGAACGAGAGCGACCCCGTCGTATGGCGCGGACCCGTTATCGCGGGAGTTGTAAAGCAGTTCTGGACGGACGTCATCTGGAAGGACATCGACTGCCTCGTGGTCGATATGCCGCCGGGAACGGGCGACGTTCCGCTGACGGTTTTCCAGTCGCTGCCGGTCAGCGGTATCGTCATCGTGACCTCCCCGCAGGAGCTCGTTTCGATGATCGTCGAGAAGGCTGTGAAAATGGCGAAGCTCATGAATATCCCGATACTCGGCATCATCGAGAACATGAGCTATTTCGAGTGCCCCGACTGCGGAAAGAAGCACAAGATCTACGGCGACTCCCACATCGAGGAGATCGCGGCGCAGTACGACATACCCGTGCTCGCGAAGATACCGGTCTGCACTGACCTCGCAAGGATGTGCGACCGCGGTACTATCGAGCTGTTCGAGGGCGACTGGCTCGACGCTGCGGCTGAAAAGATAGCTGAATGAATATGAAAAAGGGACGGACAATTTGTCCGTCTTTTTTATGTATCAGGGGCTGGTGCTCGGGTACAATTATTAACATTCTGTAAATTTTCCGTGATATTCAATGCCTTTCTGTTGTAAAAGCACCGTTTTCCGCGCTATAGCAGGAGGTGTCTCAAATGACCGACAAAAAGAAAAGCTTTATCCTATACGCCGACTACCAGAAGCACGTCGCCCGGCTTTCGGACACCGAGGCTGGTCAGCTCTTCAAGGCGATACTCGAATACACCAGCACCGGCGAGCGTCCCGGACTGTCTCCCATGGTGGAGATGGCTTTCTCGTTCATCGCGGAGCAGCTCGACCGTGATGCCGAAAAATGGCGGGATATCTGCAAAAAGCGCTCCGAAGCCGGTCGTAAGGGTGCTGAAAAAACTAATCTCCGCAACTCGGCAAATGCCGCTTTTGCCGCGGCAAAAACGGCTGATAATGAAACTGTTGATGAGACTGAGAATGCAACTGAAACTGTCACGGATACTGTTTCTGAGAATGAAAATGTCAATGCAGCTGCTGATGTGAGTGTGGGTGAGACTGAGGCTGTGACCGCTTCGCGGCGTCCCCGCTCCCAGAAGATAAGCCTCGGAAAATACAGGAACGTTTCCATGACGAAGGACGACTACTCCGCCCTCATCGAAGAATTCGGGAGATCCCTCGTTGATGACTACATCGACCGCGTGGACTCGTGGGTGCAGATGAAGGGACGCGACCCCTACAGCGACTATGCTGCCGCCGTCCGCTCGTGGATAAAAAAAGACGGCGCCGACGCCCAGCCAAGACCGGAGGACATCGGCGCGAGGTACGCCTGTGTTATTGATAGGTTTTAGCGCGGGAGGGCATCACGTTTTCCTGCGATCGAAGCCAAGGAGCTTGTGCTTGCGGCGCTTTTCGGAGTACATCGCCACGTCAGCCTGACGGATAAGGTGCTCGATGTCGGTGTCCGAGGCGGTGTCCGTGACGTACAGTCCCAGACTGCACGAGACATCGTATCCCAGCCCGGAATTGATGTTGTAGTCCTCGAGGTGGCGCGTCACACCGGCTGCTATCTCCTCGCCGGAGCATTCCCCGATGATGACCGCGAGCATCTCGTCACCGCCGAACCTCAGACAGAGAGCGCTGTCCGGGCAGGCGCTTTTCAGAGCCTCCGCGACCGTGTGGATAGCGTTGTCGCCGGCGGAGTGACCGAAGCTGTCGTTGATATATTTGAGCCTGTCGATGTCCGCGAGGACGGCAGTCAGCGGGAGCACCCCGCCCTCATGTTCTTTCAGAGCGAGGGCGTAGTCCTTGCTGAAGCCGAGACGGTTGTAGAGCCCTGTGAGCGAGTCGAACTTATACATCTCCTCAATACGGCTGCTGAGGTAGTGCTGGTACTGCATATTCATGTAGCCGCCGAGACCCGAGCCTATGCTCGTGATGATCTGGATAATCTTGCAGTAGTCGATGAGCTCGCTGTCGCGGTAGCGGAAGCACGCATACCCCAGCGGGACGTTCATGAAGGTTATCGCGGTGAATATCAGCGGATACCCCGCGTTCACGGCTTTGCTGAGGTCAGGGAGGATATCCGTGCGCTCCATCGGCAGCAGATTGAGCTCCTGACCGGCAGTGAAGAGGCGTATCATCTGGTCGTCGAAGGGCTGCAGCGGGGGAATCTCGAAGTAATTGCGGGTAGGGTCGCAGCAGGAGGAATTTATGACGATCGTTACGTCGTGGATTATATCATCGTACAGGCAGCACGCCGCGGAGACCATGTCCCCGCACGCCTGCATACGCTCGGATATCTCGGTGAGGATGCGTCCGTCGTCCTGGGCGCGGTAGAAGCGGTCGTTGAAGTTGGCGAGGAGGGAGAGGTCGCTCCCGGGGGAGCTCTTCGGGCAGCCGCAGGACTCGTTCGTCAGCAGGATCGGCATACGCAGGAGCTCGCCCGCGCATTTTCCCGTGCGGAAGTACTCCATGCACGCCTCGAAGACCGGCTCAGCCAGCTCGGAGGCGCCGCAGAGGGAGGTGGTGATCTTGGGGGTGGTGAAGAAGACCTCGTCGATGCCGTCGAAGCCGGTGACAGCGATGTCCTCCGGCACCCTGAACCCTCTGTCCCTGAGGAAGGCGGCGATGTTTATCGCCATGATGTCGTTCGCGCAGATGAAGCACCGGGGTATCTTCCCCGAATCTATGACCTTTTCGGCAGCTCTCCGCGCGGGGACTGCCCAGAAGCCGCCGTAGCTTATCATGCTGTCATCGCAGGGGATACCGTTCTCCCTGAGCACCTGTCTGAACACGTCTATGCGCTCGTCGGAGAAGGGATTGTCCTGTATGCCTGCGATCAGGTGGACGTCCCTCATGCCGTGCTCCTCGACGACGTGCCGCACGATACGCTCGAAGCCGCTGCGGTAGTCGAAGGCTATGCGCACGCAGCCCTCGCGGGTGCCGTCCACGATGACGACGGGGACGTTCTTCTCCCTTGCCCGCGCGATGAGGGTATCTGTAATGGTGTCGTTCTTGATCTTCTCGTGCATGATGACGAGGATATCCGTCCGGTCAAAGTCGATGAGGTCGAAGACGTGGGTCTCAGCCCTCATGTTCTCGTCGCTCCAGTAGAGGTCACAGTTTATGGCGTAGACCATGAGGCAGCAGCCGTTCTGCGTGAGACTGCTGCTGAGCCTGTTGATGAACCTGAAATTTTCCATATCGCTCACGCGCGAGATGCACAGCGATACGACCTTGCGGCTGCCTACCAAGTCTGATGACCTCCTTTCACTGAGATTTCAGGGTGTTATTTTCTGTCGTAGATATAGTTTTCGAGCCTGTACTCGAATTCCTCAACGGGCAGCGGCTTGTCGAAGTAGAAGCCCTGTGCGGTCGGACAGCCTGCTTCGCGGAGCACCTCGATCTGCTCTGCGGTCTCCACGCCCTCGGAGATACACTCCATGCCCATTTCCTGAGCCATTTCGACGACGTGGCGGAACATCGACTTCTTGCTGCCGGTGCTGTCGGAGATGCTTGCGGGAAGGATCCCGCGGTCTATTTTCAGGACGTCCCATGGGAGGTCCTTGATGAGCGTCATCGAGGAGTAGCCCGCTCCGAAGTCGTCAACGGAGGCGGCGATACCGGCGTTTTTAAGGGCGAAAAGCAGGTCGCGGAGCTCCTTCAGCTCGACGTCGGTGGTGGTCTCGGTGAGCTCTATCTCGATGAGCTCGTGGGGGATATGGTGCTTGTCGATAGGCGTGAGGATATGCGAGATCAGCTCCGGGTCGCCGAGGTGACGGCGGGAGAGGTTCACTGAGACGGGCACGACGCGCCTGCCCTCGTCCAGCCAGCGGCGCAGGTCCCTGCATACGTGCTCGAGGACGTAGAGGTCGAGGCGGCAGATGTCGAGGTTCTTTTCGAGTATGGGAATGAAGTCCCCGGGCGGGACGATGCCGTCGTCCGTGAGCCAGCGGCTGAGTGCCTCCGCACCGATCATGACACAGCCGCCGAGGGCGACCTTGGGCTGGTAGTAGACCCTGAATTCCTCCATTGCGAGCGCGCGCGGGAAGCGTGCCGCGACAGCCATCTGGTGGTCTCTGCGCCTGAGGAGCTCCTCATTGTAGAACACGATGTCGTCTGCGGTGCCGGACTTGGCTATATTCAGGGCTACGATCGTCTTGTCCATGATGATCTCGGGAGTGCACGGACCCGGCTCTATCGGGTATACGCCTGCCTTTGCGGAGACGAGTATCTTCGCGCCGGTCCCGTGGTCGTAGACTACGGGCGTGCCGCGGAGCATATCCACGATCCTGTCGAGGTTCTTCTTCAGGGTGAGGATTATGAAGTTATCGCCGCCGATACGTCCGATGAGCTCGTCCTCGCCGAAGAGCTCCATTATCCTGTGAGCGAAGGTCTTCATGACGAGGGTGCCGCGGTCTCTGCCGATCTGCTGGTTGATGAGGGTGAAGCGCTTGAGGTTGAGGTATATCGACGCAAACTCAGCCGCGCGGCGCTGGGCGCAGATCCTGCCCGTGTGGCGCATGAAATGCTTGAGGTTGCATATCTCGAGGTCCATATCGTAGTAGAGGAGCCTTTCAACGACGTAGCCGAGCCTTGTTCTGCCGTTGTAGACGAACAGCAGGCGCAGGAAGAGGCTGATCTTCTCGCGCTCGTCTGGAGTCCACGTCGTGGCGCCGGAGATGATGTGTGCGCGGTATATCGCGGAATTGCGGTCGGGAGTGACTCCCACGAACTCCACGAAGTCATCGGGGTCGGCGTAGCCCATATCGTAGAACACGATCTCATTTTTTCTGTCCTTGGTGAGGGGATTATGCTTTTCGAGGAATCTTACGTCCACCATGCCGATGCGCATAGTATCGCAGAAATCGTCAACGACCTCCGACATATTGCCGTTAGCGGTATCCTTTACTTTGTCGATCTTTTTGAGGAAGAGCTCAAGGGATCTCAGGTACTCGTTATTATTCATAGAATACGCCCTTTCTTCGTTGGTGGTTTTTAACAAAAATCCGTCATCTCGATTTAATCCTCTATAATTCTATCACAAAATAATGGATTTTTGTTTATATTTCTATGAACAAATTGTTAATTTGCAGAAATATCCTCATTTATTTTCCCTCCGGTGAATATCATAGACCGGAGGCGATCATATGGAGAAAAATGACATCGAAAAATACAGGCGCGAGCTGCTCGAGCTCTACGGGAGGAGCTCACAGCCAGACAGCGCAGTCCCCGAAAGTACAGTCCCAGAGGATTCCGCGCCCAACGACACAGCCTACGAAGAAGCCCAGCCCGGGGAGGACTACAGCTCCCGATACCCCGAGCCCGACCTCTCCCAGCTCGACACCGACACCGGCGCCCTCTCCGACGAGGACAGCACCCCGCCCGAGTACTCCTCCGACGAGGCTCTCGGCGCTGCGAGCGGCTATATCAGGGTCTATGTCCGCACGGGAGACGAGTCCGCGCCTGTTGCGGGGGCGGCGGTCTCGGTGACGGCTGTAGTGGACGGTATGCGCGTCATCATAGCCTCGGGCGTCACCGACGGCAGCGGCACAGCCCCGACCTTCACTGTCCCCGCGCCCGATCTCGTCCACTCGCAGGCGCCCGACCCCGCCCTCAGACCCTACAGTCTCTACGACGTGAGCGTGACCGCGGAGGGGTTCTTCAATGCGCGCAGCGTGGACGTACCGGTGTTCCCGGGGATCACATCTGTGCAGAATTTCAGCATGATACCGCTCCCGCTGATGATGAGACCGTCCGACGAGACCGTCACCTACTACAATCAGGAGCCGCGGTTCTGAAAGGAGGAGCTTATGCTGACAGGAACTCCGTTTATCCCGGAGACTATCACCGTCCACCTCGGCACGCCCGATTCCGACGCGCCGAACGTCACTGTGGACTTCGCCTCGTACATCAAGAACGTGGCATCCAGCGAGGTCTTCCCGACGTGGAGCGAGAGCGCCCTTCGCGCCAATATCTACGCCATAACGACCTTCGCCCTCAACCGTATCTACACCGATTGGTACCGCGCCCGCGGCTATGATTTCGACATCACCGCCACCACGCAGTACGACCAGAAATTCATCAACGGCAGGGAGTATTTCCAGAATATCAGCTACCTCGTAGATGAGCTGTACAACGACTATGTCCGCCGGCAGGGGACGGTCGAGCCGTTGTTCACGGCTTTCTGCAACGGCACCACCACGACCTGTGAGGGACTTTCGCAGTGGGGGACAGCAGACCTCGCGAACCGCGGTCTCACGCCGTATGAGATACTCCAGTACTACTACGGCGACGACATCGAGATAGTGAAGAACGCGCCCGTCAAGACCGCGCTGCCGTCCTACCCGGGTATAGAGCTCGCGTTCGGGTCGGCGGGGAACGACGTCCGCTCCCTTCAGATATTCCTCAACCGCATCTCGCGCAGCTACCCTGCGATACCCAAGATACCCTCCGCGGACGGCATTTTCGACGCTGCCACCGAGGAGGCAGTGCGGACGTTCCAGAGCGTTTTCGGGCTCGGCGTCACGGGGACTGTCGATCAGTCAACGTGGTACAGGATAGCCTACATCTACACCAGCGTCAAGCGCATTGCCGAGCTCGATTCCGAGGGTGTGCGCTTCGAGGAGATAGAGCCGAAGTACATCGAGGACCTGAAAATAGGTATGCAGAGCATCGAGGTGAGTATGCTGCAATACTACCTTGCGGTCATCGGGGCGTATTACGAGGCGGTCACGCCGGTGGAGATAACGGGGTACTTCGGGGAGCAGACCGAGCGCAGCGTGAAGTCCTTCCAGAGAGTGTTCGGGCTCCCGCAGACGGGCGAGGTAGACCGCGCGACCCGCAACGACCTCTACCGCGCATACGAGGGTATCGCGGAGTCCGTGAAGCCCGAATACACGGCGGTCGCGCTCTATCCGGGGACGGTTCTCCGGGAGGGCGATTCGGGTCCGTCGGTGAAGGTCATTCAGGAGTATCTCACCTATATCCACGGCACCTACGACAATATCCCCGCCGTCAACGCCACGGGGTACTTCGGACCCGTCACAAAGCGCAGCGTGACGGAGTTCCAGCGGCAGTTCGGGATAGAGCCCTCGGGGATAGTGGGGGCAGTTACGTGGGACAGCATCGCGGGGACGTACTCCGACCTGCGCTACGGCTTCGACAAGCGTCCCTACCAGAACCCCGGCTACACAATACGCTCACAGGAGGAATGACCATGCCATACACACCTCAGCAGCGCCGCGCTCACATACGCGAGCTCCAGACCTATCTTTACGCAATATCGCTGATGAACGACCATATCCCGCCGGTCGTGCCGGACGGCAGCTACGGACGCGAGACTGCCGCGGCGGTGAGCGCATTCCAGCGGGAGTACGGTCTGCCCGTCACCGGGAACGCCGACCCCGCAACGTGGAACAAGATCGTGAACGTCTACCTCGCAGGCGTCCACGCGAAGCCCATACCGTACAGCGTTTTCCCGTCGGCGGGGTACGTCCTGAGGAAGGGCGACCGCGGGGAGATAGTCTACATCGTGCAGGCTATGCTCGGGGACATCGCCCGGCAGTACGACAATTTCGGCGGGGTGGAGGTCTGCGGGGAGTACAACTCCGAGACTGCCGCCGCTGTGGAACGTTTCCGCAGGCTGGTGGGACTGCCGTCCGGGGAGGACGTGGACAGCGCCGCGTGGAATATGCTCGTCCACTGCTGCGAGCACATCAATCTAATGCGTAATTCGTAATGCGTAATGCGTAATTCAAAATTCGGAATTCGGAATGCGGAATTGCGCGGAGGTGTCAGGTTGTAGGGGACGCCGTCCCCTACAAATGCGCTGTATGCGATGTACGAGTATGGGCGTTGTTAATAGTGAGCGAGTTTACGAGCGGCAACGTGCGGACGTGCAGGGCGCTGCCCTGCCTGACACCTAATACCTGAACCGCCGTACAATAAAAGACTTGCATTCCTGCGGGAAATGTTGTATAATGTAAATTGTGTAAATGTATTCATGGTACGAAAGGCTGATTCAATGGACACCAATTCTTGCAGACAAGCTCAGCCCGCAGACTCCCGCGGCTCATCGGTGCAGACCATGTCCCTCAGTGCGGACTGCGCCCGCATAGTCGGAAGGACCCTCACGGACAGCAGGGGAGTGTGGCTCGTGCAGAGCGGCAGCGCGGTCGAATTTGACATTCGTGCGCGGTCGGCTTCGGTCGAGATACTTGGCTGGCACGGTCACGACGCAGACCCCGCCCTCAGACCACGATATGCGGTTTTCCTCGACGGTGAGCTCCTCACTGACACCACGGTCAGTGCGCCCTTTCAGTGCGTCGAGCTCTTCCGCGGTGACTCTCTCCGCACGGCGCGGGTCAG
>JAFRXR010000177.1 GCA_017443395.1 Ruminococcus sp.
ATCTTTCCCGACGCGCCGCGCAGGAGGACTGCATGAGGGACTGTATCACCCGCCTCACAGTCGGAGATGTCATTGAAGCCCGCGTGACGCACCTCGAGCAGTTCGGCTGCTTCGTTGATATAGGCTGCGGCTTGCCGTCGCTCATACCGATCGACGCTATATCGGTGTCGCGAATCTCTCACCCTGCCGACCGCTTCACTGTGGGTCAGCTCATACGCGCAGTCGTGCGTTCCGTGGACTGCGGCAGGATATGCCTCTCCCACAAGGAGCTCCTCGGAACATGGCTCGAGAACGCTTCCCGGTACCACGCCGGCGAGACCGTTTCGGGGATAGTCCGCTCCGTCGAGGATTACGGCGTATTCGTCGAGCTTGCGCCGAACCTTGCGGGACTTGCCGAGCCGAAGGAGGGCATGACACCCGGACAGAGCGTCAGCGTCTACATAAAGGCAGTTATCCCCGAAAAGATGAAAATTAAGCTGGTCATAGTCGATACCGGCGAGGAAAAGTCCTCACCCGCCGGATTCAGATATTTCACAGAAAGCGGACATATAAGCGAATGGGTCTACTCCACAGAGGGCAGCCCAAAGCTGATAATGAGCAGCTTTGAATAAAAGAAAAGCGTCTGTCCGTGATGAACAGGCGCTCTTTTTACTTAAAATGCGATCTCTTCCGCGATGTGGTGGAGCTTCTCATCATAAGGCTTAGTCATGGAGAGAGCCTCCTGGATATCGTAGTCAACGATCTGGCTGTTCTTGATACCGACAACGCGGTTGCCGATACCCTGCTCGAGGAGCTCTACAGCGTAGTAGCCCATTCTCGTAGCCTCAACGCGGTCTCTGAGCGTAGGCGAGCCGCCGCGCTGTACATGACCGAGGATAGTAGCTCTGGACTCGATACCGGTCTTTTCCTGGAGGATATTAGCGATCTCCTGGGAGTGACCAATGCCCTCAGCGACGATGACCACGAAATTCTGCTTGCCCTTAGCCTTCTTTGCGAGCATGGTATTCGCGATAGCGTCGAGATCGTAGGGGACCTCCTGTGTGATTATATCAGTAGCACCGCAGGCGATAGCAGTATTCACAGCGATGTGACCCGCACCGCGACCCATTACCTCAACAACAGAGATACGGTCGTGTGACTGCGAGGTATCGCGGAGCTTGTCGATGAGCTCCATAGCGGTGTTCATAGCGGTATCGAAGCCGATAGTGTAGTCTGTACAGGCGATATCGTTGTCGATAGTACCGGGAAGACCGATACAGAGCACGCCCTGTGCGGAAAGATCAGCAGCACCTCTGAAGGAGCCGTCTCCGCCGATAACAACGAGACCCTCGATACCGAGCTCGTCGCACTTGGCCTTAGCCTTAGCAACGCCCTCGGGAGTCCTGAATTCGGGACATCTTGCAGTATAAAGGATAGTACCTCCGTTATGGATAATATCAGTAACGCTGAAAGCGTCCATTTTGAAAATATCTCCGGTGATGAGTCCGACATAACCCCTGCGGATACCGTAGACCTCCATGCCCTTGCTGAGAGCAGTTCTGACAACAGCTCTAACAGCAGCATTCATGCCCGGTGCGTCGCCGCCGCTCGTTAATACACCGATTTTCTTGATCATAAAAATTCTCCATTCTGCAAATGCATATAATGAACTTCACGCAGCATGACCGCGGAAGCATAATTCCATACATTTATATTTTACTAAATTTCAGCCGCTTTGTCAAGGGGATTTACTGATTTTTTGAAAAATTCAGCATTATCTAATGTATGAGCCCGATCTGCGCAGGATCATAGCATTCCGCGAGCGCATGGAAGGTCGCCTCGTTCACGCAGAGCGATAGTCTCTTTTTGGGCATGACAGTCGCCTTGCGGTCGGTCAGATAGAAGCAGATCTGCGTAGTACCGCGGTTTTCCTCACATATCCGGACAAGCTGATCCGGCACGGAGGCTTTGTCCGAGGAGGTCTTTATGCAGAGCTTCATGTTCCCCGTCATTCGCTCGAAGTCTGTATCAGCGAATACCGAATCACAGACCACCGTCACAGAATCGTCCTTGACCGATATTTTGCCGCTCAGCAGCAGGATATTGTCCTGACGCAGCCTGTTCGCGCTCACAGCAAAGAGGTCCGGGAAGACCACAGCCTCAATCTCGCCGGAATCGTCCGCGACCGTGATGAACGCCATCTTATCGCCGTTCCGGGTATTATGCTGCTTCAAGCTCTGAACTGTGCACAGCAGCTTCACTTTCTCCCCGTCGCGTGGCTCACCGGAGAGCACCGAGCTAATCCGCTTAGTGTGCATGAGCGATGCTATATAGGCAAATTCCGTCAGCGGGCTGCCCGAGAGGTACATACCCGTTGCCTCTTTTTCCATGGCGAGCAACCGCCGGAACTCGAATTCCTGCCGGTACGGTATCTTCATGTTCATCTCGGACGTATCCGTGCCGCCGAGGAGGTCGAGCTGTCCCTCAATGACTCCGCGCGAGCCCGAGCCAGCCATATCGAGGATCACCTCATGGTTCTCGAGCATCTGTCTGCGGTTGAGACCCAGCCCGTCGAACGCGCCTGCCTTTATCATATTCTCGAGCGCTTTCTTGTTGAGCTCACGACCCTCGATACGCTCGCAGAAGTCCTGCAAGCCTCTGAAATCACCGTTTGCCGAGCGTTCCGCGATGATACGGTCGGCAAGCCCGCTACCGGCATTTTTGATAGCGAGCAGTCCGAAGTACATCTTCCCGCCGCTGAACGTGAATCCCCTCATGCTCTTGTTGACGTCGGGCTTGAGGACTTCAATCCCGCTCGTCCGGCAGAGGTCGATATACTCCGCGAGCTTCTCCGTGTAGGACATAACACTTGACATCAGCGCCGCCATGTAAAGCCCGCGGTAGTGGTATTTCAGATACGCTGTCTGGTATGCAAGGTACGCATAAGCAGCCGCGTGGGACTTATTGAACGCATAGGACGCAAAGCTCACCATTTCATCGAAAACGGAGTCCGCAGTCTCGGCGGGCACGCCGTTCTGCCGAGCTCCCGCAACGAAGCTCTCCCGCTCCCTGAGCATGACATCATGCTTTTTCTTAGCCATAGCGCGGCGGACGATGTCCGCATGACCGTATGAGTATCCCGCGAGCCGCCGGCAGATCTCCATGACCTGCTCCTGGTAGACCATTACCCCGTAGGTATCGGCAAGTATCGGCTCGAGCAGCGGATGCTTGTAGCTTATGCGGTCAGGGTGCTTTTTGTTCTCGATGTAGACCGGTATCGACTTCATCGGACCCGGTCTGTACAGTGACAGCACAACGATGAGGTCCTCGAGCCGCTCCGGACACAGCTCCATAAGCTTCTGCGTCATGCCTGCGCTCTCAAATTGGAACACTCCCCCGGTGTCCCCGTTGGAGAGCATA
>JAFRXR010000178.1 GCA_017443395.1 Ruminococcus sp.
CTTGCGATTCCGTGAGCGTTATTGGAGTTGATATTGAGCTCGCCGCCGCCCTTGACAGTGAGCGTATCGTTGGAGAAGATAACGCCGTCGTAGATCTGATCCGAGCCGCCGTCGCTGAGGTTGGAGACCGTTCCCGCCTTGACCTTCACGGTACACTCCTTCGCCTCGTAGACGAGTATCGCCGGACCCGTTGAATTTGAAATGCTGACCCCGTCGAGGACAAGCTTCACCTTCTCCTCGAGGGTCGTATCGACGAATATCTGCCCGTCGCTGACCGAGCCCGTGAAGTAGTAGTCGCCGCCGGCAGTTATCTTGACGGTCGAGCCCTCAATGGAGACATTGCTGCCGGTTACGCTCGGAGAGGAGCCGAGAGTGATCTTAGCAGTGTACTCTTCTTCCTCCTCCTCAGAGGAGCTGCTGCCGCCCGATGGGGAACTCTCTCCGCCGCCTGACGATGAGCCGCCTCCGGAGGACGAGCCTCCGCCCGATGAAGAACTGCCGCCCGATGAAGAACTGCCGCCCGATGAAGAGCTCTCTCCGCCGCCCGATGACGAACCGCCGCCCGACGAGGAGCTGCCGCCCGATGATGAACCGCCGCCCGACGAGGAGCTGCCGCCCGATGATGAACCGCCCTCTGACGAAGAGCTGTTCCCGCTGCTGCCGCCGGAGGAGGAGCCTCCTGACTGCTCGCTGTTCCCGCCTTCTGAGGACTGTGAGCCGCCGTCCGGGGTGCTGCTCTCCGAGTCCGAGCCGTCCGACTGCTGAGTATCGGAGCTTCCGCCGGAAGCATTATCGCTTTCCTTTGCGGTATCCGAGCTGCCGCTGCCGGCAGCCTGTCCGTCCGCGGAGCTCTGCGACTCCGTGCCGGAAATCGTGCCGCCTGCGGGATCATTGGTATCGCCGCAGCTGAAAGTGCTTCCCATCATCATCAATGCTGCCGCAAGAGCGGCTATCCTTCTATACTTCATAACATTTTCTCCTTTATATATGTATATATGGAAATTGTCAGACCCCGTCTGCACCGGGTCTGACAAATCCCATGAGAGGGGTCTATTTAAGGTGGTCCTGAAGATATCAGCCTTCGTAGATCTTATCGTCGTACTTGAAGAATACGAGGTTGATCGTCATATTGCCGTTGAGGGCACGGAGCTCGTCGATGAACTTCTTCTGGTCGATGTCATCGGAGACGTCCACGCTGTAGATGAGCTCGAAGAGGGTACCGAAGTTAGTGGTCTTTACTCTGCGGAGCTTGTGGAAGTTAGTGTACTTATTGAGCACAGGCTCGAAAACGCCCTGATAGTCGAGGTTCTCGGGGATAGCTATCTTGAGGGTCATGTGTCTGCTCTTGCTGCCGCCGAAGTTGATCTCGGAGAGCACGAACATAACGATCGCGAGGACTATGAAGAATGCAGCCGCGAAGCCGATGTAGCCGATACCGCAGGCAACGCCGGTCGCCATTGAGAAGAAGATGTAGGCTATATCCCGCGGGTCACCCGCGACGCTCCTGAATCGCACCAGAGTGAAGGCGCCCGCGAGGGTGAGAGCACCTGCAGTGGAGTTGATGAGGAGGAGGATAAGCGCGATTATAGTGGGGAGCATTATCACTGTCATGACGTAGCTCTGGGAGTATCCGTCCTTGCGGTGGGTGATTATGTAGATGAGGCTGATGAGGAAGCCCAGCACCAGAGCCGCACCAACACAGAGGAAGAAGTCTGAAGCGGTTATCGTTTCGAGGGTAGACGATGTGTCTGTGAAGATGCCCGAGGAATCGGACTCAGCGTATTTGGAAAGAACGTTACCGAAAATATCAAGTTTCATATCATACACTCCTGTTCATTAAAATGCTGTTGTTGACCATTGAGATACCCGAGATATAGATCTTCTTGTGGTTCTCAGCGAGCTTTTCCTTGACGAAGTTCTCATAAGCTCTGCCGTACTTGGAGAAGCTGGTCTTGTAGATCTCGAGGGAGGAGAGCTTTCTTACGAGCCAGTCGGGCATTGCGTCCCCTACCTTTACCTCCATGAGGCGCTGGTCAGCGCCGATGATGTAGTTGCCGTAGCTCTCATAGTTGAGCCCGAGGTCGAATCTTCGCTCAGTGAGCTTACGGTCGAAGGTCAGGCGGAAGTCGCCGTTGTCCTTGCCGAAGAAAGCCTCACGCTGATAGCTGATGTACTGCTTGGGAGCCACATGGTAGTGGTCGAGGAAGGCATCGAGCTCACTGAATACCTGCCCCGTGATGTACTTGGTAGCCACAGGCTTTGAGCGGTCCTCGAAGTAAGCGTCGGACTCCGCGAGGGTCATGGAGACTCTGCGCTTAGTAACGATACCGCCGATCTTTTTCTTTATCTCGAGGAAAACGAGGTCATCGGGAGCTGCGGGCGAGTAGTAGCTGCGCAGTCTGATCTTTTCCTTGTAGTAGGGCTTTGAGAGGGATTCCCTGATAAGGAAGTCGTCGGGCGTATCGTAATAGATATTGTATATTCCGTACTCTTTGCCGCCTATGCAGTACTTATCCGGATTCATATACTTGTGTATATCTTCCATGAGGCTGTTATACTGTTTCATATTGAGCAGGAACTTTACTTCTTTTCTTGCAAATGTATTGATAGCCATATATTCTCCCGGAACCGGTCCGCGCCACCCTTCCGGGATTCACGCTCCTTTCGTATCGTTTGATTGTATTATAGCGCCTCATTCTTAAAATAATCTTAATATAGCCTAAAATTTACCTTAAAAGTGTGGAAATCATGTGAAAGCTCTCTGCGTGCGGAAAAGCTCGCCCCCGCAAGGGAAATGCAAGAATTCCGCAAATTTTGCCCGCTGGGTGTTTACAAAGCCTGCCGGATATGTTATTATAAGTGAGTAAAAGCAAAGACTAAGCATATCCGGAGGAATTATGGCTGAAAAAACTGAAAATGCTGAAAAGACATTACGACCCGAAAAGACCGTGAAAAGACGCTTCAACTTCAGAGCCCTCGCGCTTGCTGAAGCAGTGATAGTGTTCATGCTTGCAGTGCTCCTGCTGTACATAGGCGTGTTCCGGAAGGACGATGACGACGCCGTCACCGCCGACGCCAAGGTGCAGGAGGAGGTCCGCACGCGCGCCGTCATCGAGAAGGAGGAGACCTTCTTCCAGCTCAGCGGCAAAAAGGTGATCATGAGCTTCCCGGGCTACGGCGAGATCTTCCTGCCGGTCTACGAGGACGTCCCGGCGTGCTCGATAGATACAGATGATATAGTATCCCGCAACGGCTTCTGCTACCTCACTGAGAACGGCAAGGAGGTCTCCCTCGCCGGTATCGACGTCTCCGAATTTCAGGGGAATATCGACTGGGAGCAGGTGAAGTCAGCCGGCATCGACTACGCGATGATAAGGATAGGCTACCGCGGCTACGGCAGCGGAGATATCGTCCTCGACAACGTTGCCGAGCAGAACCTCGCAGCCGCCAATGCAGCGGGAGTCCCTGTGGGAGTATATTTCTATTCTCAGGCAGTCACAACTGAGGAGGCTATGGCGGAAGCCGACGCCGTCCTCGACCTTATAATGGAGTACGATATCGACTACCCCGTCGCCTACGACTGGGAGATAGTCACCGGAGATTCCGCGCGCACCGACGACATCAGCGTCGATACTCTCGCGGACTGCTGCGTGGCGTTCTGCGAAAGAGTGAAGTCAGCCGGCTATACGCCCATGATCTACCAGAACAAGACAGTCGCGCTGCTCAAGCTCGATCTTCCGCGCCTCAGGGACTATGATTTCTGGCTCGCGGAGTACGACACGAAGCCTACATATTATTACGATTTCCAGATGTGGCAGTATTCGAGCACGGGCACCGTACCGGGCATCGAGGGAACTGTCGATCTGAACATCTGCTTCAGAGATTATACTGAGGAAAACTGAAAACGAAAAACGCCTCCCCGCATTGTAAAGGGAGGCGTTTTATCATTATTCTTACTTCTTCTTTTTCTTGCTGTTCTTGTTCTTGCTGCCGGAGCCAGGGGTATTCTTCTTAGCCTCCGCAGACTGCTCCTCCCTGCTGTCAGTTTTCAGAGCAGCGGGAGTGTCGATGAGCTTTGCCTTGAAGAGCGCGTTGCCGACCGGGCAGGTGATGACGGTAGCTACCACCATCTCAAACAGCGCATTTATGCCAACGAACGACACGATGAAGAGCAGAATGGACTTGCCGCCCATAAGATCCTTTATGTAATCGGTATTGCCGAAGAGCATTACCAGTGCGGTCATAAAGAAAATGGTGTTCAGCAGAGCCGTGCAGAATCCCGCTACAGCGCAGGCTACCTGTATCTGAGTGAGATTCTTGGAGCTCACTATCTTGTAGCCGATGACGAAGCAGAGCACTGCGATGAACAGACAGGTGTAAATGAAGAGCGACTTTGTTGTCACGAAGGAGTACATCGTTTCGCTCATCTTGTACTTGCCGTTCTCGTCATAGTTGAGCAGGAGCATTCCGGAAAGGAACAGCGCGAATCCGAAGAAAGCGCTAACTATACCGGTGATGATGTAGTAGCTCCTTACGCTCTTGAGCGAGGTCACTCCGCGGAAAATAAGCCCCACGAGGAAGCCGTCGAGCGCACGCGGAACGAATCTCTGGATGAAAGCGAGCACAGGGTTGATCTCAACGAGCGTAGCGCCCATTCCGCTGAGTACGCCGATACCGAAGCACTGAAGGTAGCTGAAGATGCCGAATACAGATCCCATGATGAGTCCACCTATGGGTCCGAGGGCAACAGCCGCGATCGCGACAGGAATGACGTTAAGCGTAATCGAGAGCGGTCCTATCGGGATCGAGCCGATCGGAGTGAGCGAAAATAACGCTACTATCGCCGTCAGCAGACCCAGAAGCACCATCGAACGGGTGTTGAACTTTGTTTTCATATTAAATTTTCCTCCTTGTTATTATTCCCCCGGAGGGGATACAATACAATGCAGTTATCAATATAGCACACTTTTTCCCGGTTGTCAAGCATAAATGCAGATCTTACGCATAATTCGGTCAGGAGGTGTGCCTTCCCGCAATTTTTGATAATGTTGGGGAGGGTCAGGGGCAGGTACACTTCCTGCATTGTTTCAAAAATGCGAGTGATGATTTTGTGATAAACAGGTGAAATTTCCTTTCACACAGATTTCCCACTGAAACCTGACATCTGACGACTGAAAACTACACTTCCGGGTACGCTTTCAGCATGATTCTGCAAAAATATGAGTGATAGTTTTGTGATGAACAGGTGAAATTGATTTTCACACAAAATCGCCCCTGTGCCTTGACACCTGAGACCTGAGACCTGACCCCTGATACATGATAAAAACATTTGCATTTTTTCCGGAAATGTGGTATAATAAAATGTCATGGTATGAAAAGGAAAGGAACGACGCATAAAAATGGCAGTTTATCTCGATAATGCGGCAACTACGAAGCCCTGCGCGGAGGCTGTGCAGGCAGCTGTTGACGCAATGACCATAAATTTCGGCAACCCCTCGTCGCTGCACCGCGCAGGCCTCGACGCTCAGATCGCCGTAGATAGGGCAAGAAAGGTCATCGCGGACTCGATCGGAGCTGATCCTGCGTGTTTGTATTTTACCTCCGGAGCAACTGAGAGCAATAACCTCGCGCTGCGCGGAGCCGCTGCTGCTTATGGCAGAAAAAGGCGTAAAATAGTCATTTCCGCGGTCGAGCACGCCTCCGTGGAGGAGACTGCTGCGGCACTGGAGAAGTCCGGCTTCGAGGTCGTGAGAGTGTCGCCGCGCGGGGACGGGAGATTCTGTCCCGAGGATTTTATCGCGGCGTGCGATGATGACACCTGCCTCCTCAGCATGATGTACGTAAACAACGAAACAGGCTATATCCTGCCTGTTAAGGAGGTCTTTTCCGCGGTGAAGCGCCGCTTCCCGGACATCGTCACACACTGCGACTGCGTGCAGGCTTACATGAAGCTGCCTGTGAAGGTGAACGCTCTCGGCGCGGACCTCATCTCCCTCAGTGCGCACAAGATACACGGCGCAAAGGGCGTAGGTGCGCTGTTTATCAGGAAGGGCGTGCGCGTCGTGCCGATAGTAACCGGCGGGAAGCAGGAAAAGGGCATCCGCTCCGGTACCGAGAGCGTACCGCTGATAGTGGCATTCGGTGCGGCGGCTGAAAAGCTCGCGCCGACCATTCAGGAGCGCTGGGACAGGGTCTCGGGACTGAAGGCGTATCTGCTCGGTAAGATCGCGGAGATCGGCGGTATTTCGGTGAATTCGCCTGACGACGGGTCGCCGTATGTGGTGAATATCTCCGCCGAGGGCAAGCGCTCGGAGATAATGCTGCACTTCCTCGAAAGCAAGGGGATATACGTTTCGAGCGGCTCGGCGTGCTCGAAGGGTCAGCAGAGCGGAGTGCTCGGGCAGTTCGGTATCACGGGCAAGCGGGCGGACTCAGCCCTGCGCATAAGCATGACCGCGGAGACCACTGAGGCAGACCTTGACGAGCTGTGTGAGGCTCTGCGCGAGGGACTCGAAAAGGTGAGGGGATAGTATGGAGCTTACCGACATAATTGCGATAGCCGGACTGATCCTGCTGATAGTGATCCTTGTCTTACTTGTTAAAAGAGAAAAGAAGGGGAAGCAGGATTCAATGAAGCTCACGGTATGGCAGGCTGTGCTGCTCACTGCGGCAAGTGCTGCGTTTGTCGTAATGCTGTATAGGGCTCTCTCTTATATTATAGACAAAATATTCAGCTGGACGCCGATCTGACGGTGGGGACAGGAGGAATGGCTATGGGAAGCCTGATAGTAAGGGCGCTTTCAAAATTCATCGCGGGGCTTCTGCTCATCATGCTGCTGATATTCCTGCCGGCGGGAACGCTCGCTTTTGCGGGAGGGTGGCTGTTTATCGGGCTGCTCTTCGTGCCGATGCTCATTGTGGGCGCGGTGCTTCTCGTGAAAGACCCGGCGCTCCTCGAAAAGCGGCTGAACGCTAAGGAGAAGGCTTCCGAGCAGAGGGCGGTCGTGGCAGTGAGCGGGGCGATGTTCATTGCGGGATTCGTCATCGCGGGACTGAACTTCCGGTTCGGCTGGCTGGAGCTGCCGGCGGCGGTCGTTGCCGCGGCGGCTGCGGTGTTTCTGCTGGGGTATGTGATGTACGCGGATGTGCTGCGCGAGAATGCCTATCTTTCGCGCACTATCGAGGTGCAGGAGGGACAGCGCGTGGTCGATACGGGCTTGTACGGGATAGTGCGGCACCCGATGTATGCGGCGACTGTGCTGATGTTCCTGTCGGTGCCGCTGATACTGGGCTCGCTCATATCGCTGGTGATATTTATGGTATATCCGTTCATCATCGCGGCGAGGATAAAAAACGAGGAGGAGCTGCTCGGGCGCGAGCTCGCGGGCTACTCTGAATATAAAAACAAGGTAAGATACCGGCTGATACCGTTCATCTGGTAGGATCGGAGGATAATATGAAAGAGATAGTACTTGTTAAATACGGCGAAATGGCGCTCAAGGGTCTGAACAAGAAGACCTTCGAGGATATGCTCACAAAGAACATCAAGCGCAGGCTGAAGAGCCTCGGCAGCTTTGTCTGCACGAGCGCGCAGTCCACGCTCTACATCGACCCGCAGAGCGATGACATCGACCTCGCGGACGTCGTTGACAGGGTGGGGAAGATATTCGGTATCGCGGCGCTCTGCCGGGCGTGCGTCTGCGAGAAGGACTTCGCGGACATCTCGGAGAAGGCGGCGGAGTACTGCGGGGATATTCTCAGTACTTCCAAGACGTTCAAGGTCACGGCGAAGCGCTCGGACAAGGCTTTCCCGATGAAGTCGCCCCAGATATGCGCGGAGCTCGGCGGGATACTGCTCGAGAGGTTCCCGAACCTCAGCGTTGACGTGAATGATCCTGAGGTTACGGTGACTGTAGAGATACGCGACACCAATGCCTACGTTCATGCCGAGAATATCAAGGGCGCGGGCGGTCTGCCCGTGGGGAGCAGCGGAAAGGCTATGCTGCTGCTGTCAGGCGGTATCGATAGTCCTGTTGCGGGCTATATGATGGCAAAGCGCGGCGTACACATCGCGGCGATACACTACGTCAGCCCGCCTTATACCTCCGACCGCGCTCAGCTCAAGGTCGAGCAGCTCTGTCAGAAGCTCACCGATTGGTGCGGCGGGATAGCGTTCTACTGCGTGCCCTTCACGGAGCTCCAGGAGGCTATCAAGGACCACTGCCCGGAGGAGTTCTTTACTATTATAATGAGAAGGCTCATGATGGAGATAGCTCAGCGCATTGCCGCGAAGGACAACTGCCTTGCCCTCATAACCGGCGAGAGCGTGGGGCAGGTCGCGAGCCAGACCATGAGCGCTATCGCGTGTACAGACGCTGTGTGCAGGATACCTGTGTTCCGCCCGTGCGTCGGCATGGACAAGACTGAGATCATCGAGATAGCGCGTAAGATCGACACCTTCGAGACCTCGACCCTTCCCTATGAGGACTGCTGCACCGTCTTCACGCCCCGTCACCCGAAGGTGCGCCCTGTGCTCAGCGATGTCGAGAAGGCGCAGAACAGCTTCGACTTCGAGCCGCTGATACAGCGTGCGGTCGAGGGCACTACGATGAAAACATTCAATTATGAAGCTTAATTCACAAATTTCGGGCTTGATTTTTGTGAACTATGTGCAAAAAGGAGCGTGCGGGCTGTATGTCTGGCGGTAATTATACTGAATACGGTACCCGAAATCTTGACAAAACGGTTACAAATGTGGTAAAATTATTGGAAAAGGATAGACTGACTATCGCTGCGGCTGAGAGCTGTACGGGAGGTTTGCTCTCGGAGCTCATCACTTCTGTGTCGGGCGCGTCTGCGGTGTTCGAGCTGGGGATATGCACATACTCGGAACGCATGAAGACTCAGTTCCTCGGAGTGAGCCCCGAGCTCATCGGGAGGTGCGGGGTCGTCAGTGCGGAGGTCGCCGAGAGCATGGCGAGAGGACTGAAGGAGCGTTCGGGCGCGGATATATGCGTGTCCGTGACGGGCATTGCGGGTCCCGGGGGAGGTACTCCCGATAAGCCGGTCGGTACGGTATTTATAGGCTTCTGTATCAAGGACAGATTTTTCGTCAGACTGGCGGAGCTCTGGAAGCTCCCTGATCTGAGCAGAGAGAATATACGGCGCAGCGCTGCGGCGTTCGCGTTCGGGGTAATAGAGGAAGCGCTTACGGAGGCGAACTACTTATAATGAATGAAGAGATAAACAACGGCGCGGTCGGCTCTGCCGAGGAAGAGGCTGCGAGACGGCGCGCCGAAAGAATAAAGGCGATACGACAGTCGCTGCACACCGACGCTGCCGCTCCGGCGGAGACAGCTCAGGCGGCTGCGCCCGCGGAGACGGCTCCTGCGGAGGCTCCCGCAGGTAATGCGTGGGACGACGATATCGCGGCAAGGATAGCTCAGCGCGTGCAGAGGGTCAGGCAGAACAAGACCTCCGGCGCGGACGACGTTTTAGCGGCGCTCGAGGCGGCTGACCGCACTAAGAATGCTCAGGCTGCGGCGAAAAAGTCCGCTGCTCAAAGTTCCGATCCGGCGGGTGAGCTGCTCGCTCAGCTCGACGCGGCTATGAATGCTCCCGCTAAGAAGCTGAAGCCGGTCGCACAGAGGGAGGTCATATCCCACGCGGCGGAGGCTCCCGTACAGAGGGAGGTCATATCCCATGCGGCGGAGGCTCCTGCGGAGACTGTTCAGCCCGTTGAGGAGATTCCCGCTGAGGAGGCTGTGAAAAGCTTCGGGGAAACGGCTGTCACTGAGGAGGCTCCTGCACCGGCTGAGGTGCCCGTGAATGCCGCTCCCAGAAAGAAGAAGAAAAAGAAGAAGAAAAGATCCTTCAAGGAGCGCTTCCTGTCGCTGTTCCCGCAGAAAAAGGACAGCGTCGGCGAACGCATAAGAAAGCTGATCTTCCTCGGCGCACTCGTTCTTATCATAGTATGCGGCTATCAGGTCGGGGATTACTACATCGACCTGTGGACCAACAAGCAGCGCAACGCTGAGGTCATGAATATGTACTGGACGTATCTGCCCAAGTCCAACAGCAATGTTGTTGAATATGACCCGGACAACCGCCCGGTATACACCATGCTCGACGGCGCCAAGAAGCTGCTCGACAAGAATCAGGACGTCGTGGGCGTTATCCGTATCGAGGGCACGCCCGTCAACAACCCTGTTATGCAGTCTTCGGACAACACAAAGTACCTCAACCAGAACATAGACCTCGATGAATCACGCTCCGGCGAGCTCTTCCTCGATTTCAGGAACAGCTTCGACAAGTGCGACGCCAACGGACACCTCATTGAGGAGAATTCGGATAACCTCGTGATCTACGGTCACAATATGGGCAACGATACGATGTTCGGCGCGCTCAAGTACTATCAGCGCAATGACAATTACTACTCCGAGCACCCCGTCATCGAGCTCAATTCCAATTACAACTGCTATACCTATAAGATATTCGCGTTCTTTATCCTCGACGCTGAGGACGATACCGATACGAGGTTCGACTGCTGGAATATGCTCAACTTCGGCAGCGAGGACGACTTCTACAACTTCGTCAACGAGGCGAAGCGCAGGTCCATAAGGCTCAACGACGTCGATGTGAAGTGGGGAGACAAGCTGCTCACGCTCTCGACCTGCAATACCCTCCTCGGAGACAGGGGAAGGCTCATCGTGCTCGCAAGACTCGTCCGCGACGGCGAGGACCCCTACGAGGGAACGCAGAACAGCGTCTACAACAGCAATATCAAGTGGCCGACGCTCTATTATTCGTACAGCAAGAACAGCAAGCGGTACGATCCCGATGCGGAGTTCGTCCCGTACAATAACTAAGATATCTCTCAGGAGAATAAAATGAAGAAAAAGGCAAAGATCATTTCATCAGCGGTCGCCTGTGCGGCTGCCATAGGTCTGGGAGCTTATGTTTTCGCGCTCAACAGCAGGGACGGAGAGGTCCCCACGTTCAGCGAGATCACTCCCGTACAGACAAAGCAGGCCGAGACTGAGGCTCCGCTCGAATTCCCGGTCTATGATGACTATGTGGATTCAAATGCGGGTCTCACAGAGAGGGCGAAGATGCTCCTGCGTATGAACAAGGACATCATCGGCTGGATAACCATACCCGAGACTGAGGTGGACTACCCTGTGGTTCTCGACCCCGGCGAGATATGGGAGGACACTCCCGGCTACGACGGCGAGCACCACTGGGCTAACTGGTACTACCTCGACCACGACCTCGACGGCAGCTACAAGCGCGAGGGTACGCTCTTCATGGACTGGAGAGACGTCTTCGGCAGCTCCGAGGACGAGCAGTCCGAGAACCTCGTTATCTACGGTCATAATATGGCGAACAACACGATGTTCGGCTCGCTCAGAAGATACCGCCAGGACTACGGCTACTACGAGGGTAATGAGTTCATCACCCTCAGCTCCAATTACCGCGATTACGACTACGTTATCTTCGGGTACCGCATCGCGAGCGGAAACTGGTACACCGATTTCGTGTACTGGGATATGGAGGAGCTCGATTCCGAGGAGGACTTCAATTACTACTACTCGAACATCATGAACTATTC
Organism: Ruminococcus sp.; assembly: GCA_017443395.1. Taxonomy (GTDB): domain Bacteria; phylum Bacillota; class Clostridia; order Oscillospirales; family Ruminococcaceae; genus Ruminococcus. The sequence goes on from JAFRXR010000178.1 coordinate 11,612, forward strand.
CATGATAAACCCCGGCATTGACGTGAAGTACGGCGATAAGCTGCTCACGCTCTCTACCTGCTATTCGGACGAGGACAACTCGCGCTTCATCATCGTTGCGAGAAGGCTGCGTCCCGGCGAGGTGGCAGGGGATATGTCCACTATCGAAAGAACAGAGGAATACAAGCAGGCACACGCGGAGGAGCCCACAGATACAGAGGAGGCTCCGGCAGAGTGATCGCCGGTCTGACCGGCAGATGGAGTGTGATCTATGAGAAAACTTAAAGCTGTCAAGCGGGCGGCTGCGGCTGTCTCGGGAATGCTGGTGTTCGCAGGGACACTGAGTATGTCCGGCTTGCAGATCGCGGTCGGTGAGACCGACGAGAGCGTCGCTGAGACCACTGCGGCGGTCGGGACTGCTGAGGAGGAGACCTCCGCGGCTGTTCAGGAGACCACCGGCGCTGAGGAGGCGGCTGAGCCGGCTCCTGAGTGGTGGAAGGCTGAGATCAGTGAGTACGATTCGAGCCTGTCGCTCATCAGCTATGAGCTGAACGACCCCGCTGCGGATTCTGCGGTCGGCGGTGAGGAGAACTCTCTCGATGATCTCTCGGAGGAGGAGAGGATAATGGCGGCTACCGCTGTTATGAAGACCATACGCAAGTCCCTCCCCGATATGATGAAGGACGATATCTTCCAGAACGTCGAGCCTACGCCCGTTGAGCTCTATATCACCGGCGGCTGGGTGGGAGATGTTCCCCCGACGAGGGAGCTCCCTGAGACGAATGCGGAGTCGGGCGACTTCACCTTCGTTACCTACGGCTGGGGCCACGGCGTCGGAATGAGCCAGAACGGGGCTAATCTCTACGCTACCTACAGCGGCTGGACCTATCAGGATATACTCTTCCACTACTATCCCGGAACTTACCTCATGAATACTGAGATCGCTGAGGACGAGGAGCTCACCATTGCAGGTGTGCCCGGTGATGTGCTGACGGTGGTATCGGAGATCGTTTACCGCGAGGTCGGCGACGGAATGGCTTATGAGGCTATCAAGGCTCAGGCGGTCGCTGTCTATACTTATATAAAGTACCACGGGGGAGATTCCCATGACCTGCGCGGCAAGGCCGACCCGCCGCAGAGAGTCATCGACGCCTGTCAGGAGGTGCTCGGTGAGGCGCTCTTCTATGAGGGCGATTACTGCCTCACGATGTTCTCCGCTTCGTGCGGAGGCTGCTCGGCGGACTGCCGCGATGTGTTCTGGACGGATATACCGTACCTTACCAGCGTGCAGAGCGACTGGGACGGCGCCTACGACCCGCACTACGGGACTGTTACATATATCTCGGCGGACATTGTGAAGTCGCGTATCGAGGCGGCTTACGGCATTGAGCTCTCCGAGGACCCGAACAACTGGATAAAGCCGGAGTACTCGGATTCCACGGGGTATGTCACATATGTCAATATCGACGACCAGAAGACGGTCAAGGGCTATGCTTTCTCGCTGGCGCTCGGACTGAAATCGGGCAAGTTCAATCTCGAATATACTGAATAATTACTATTTATATTATAGCTTACAACACAAAAACTACAGCAATAAGTCTTTGAGCAGTGCCTTTGGGGTGAAGTCTCGGAGACTTTTTTGCGTTTTTAGTCCATTTTGACCCAAAAAGGTGATGCGGAGGTGATGCTTTCCCGAATGTTTGTTCACTAATATGCGTAAAGACGATAATGTTTTAGCGAAATACACAAAATCTGCAAGTAAATTTTGGTAAATATTGTTTTCCGTACTCTCTTGCCAAATGCCCTGAATAGAGGTATAATAGAAACAAGGTGAAAAAAGGTGACGAAGTGTGATTTTTTCCACTTCTGAGGTGATAGTAACCAAGTTTGAGGGAAAGAGAGGCGAAGTCTTATGTCAGAACCGCTGTACGGCACTTACTATCCGAGTATCGACAGTAAGGGCAGAATGGCGTTCCCGAATAAGCTCCGCGAGATCCTCGGACCTGAGTTCTACCTCGTACCCGGTAAGGGTGGGAAGTATATTTCCGTTTATTCACCTGAGGAATATGCTAAGTTCGTAGAGAAGCTGTCTGCTGTTGCCAACGGAGTCGGCGAGGCCGCAAGAAGAAAGTACCTCGCTTTCACCGACAAGCAGGTCACCGACAAGCAGGGCCGTATCTTCATCAAGGAGAACCTGATGAAGTACGCCGAGATAAGCAATGAGGTGGTCGTCATCGGCGCTTCCTACAAAGCAGAGATATGGTCCAAGGCGAACTGGGATGAGTTCAATGAGACTATCTCAGATGCCGACATCAACGCCGCTCTTGCAGATCTTGTTCTGTGATATTACGCTGCTTTGCAGCAAGGAGTGATGTCTTGTGGGATTCAGCCATATCCCCGTAATGCTTGACGAGTGCTTGGAGGGGCTCGATATCAAGCCCGACGGTATCTATGTTGACGGTACTGCGGGCGGAGCCGGTCATTCGTCAGCCATAGCTGCCCGCCTGAATCAAAAGGGCAGGCTCATAGCTCTCGACCGTGACCCCGACGCCGTCGCCGCCGCTTCTGAAAGGCTGGCGGTATTCAAGAACGCGCAGGTGGTCCACAGCAATTATTCGCAGATGAGAGAGGTGCTCGATGAGCTGGGCATTGATAAGGTGGACGGTGTCCTCATGGACCTCGGCGTTTCATCGTATCAGCTCGACGAGGAGAGCAGAGGCTTCTCTTACCACGCTGACGCTCCGCTCGATATGCGTATGAGCAAGGAGGGCATGAGCGCCGCGGACGTAGTCAATACCTACTCGGAGCGGCAGCTCGCGAAGATAATATTCGAGTACGGCGAGGAGAAGTTCTCGCGCCGTATCGCAGCGAATATCGTCAGGACACGCGAGGTCTCCCCGATATTGACTACTCTTCAGCTCGCGGATATCATAAGGGAGAGCGTTCCTCAGAAAGCCAGACGTGAAAAAAATCCGTGCAAGAAGACCTTCCAGGCGATACGTATTGCCGTCAACGGCGAGCTCGATCATCTGTCTGAGGGTCTCGATGAGGCGTTTTTCAGCCTGAAGGCTGGCGGACGGCTCGCTGTCATTACCTTCCATTCACTTGAGGACAGACTTGTGAAGCAGCGCTTCGCCGGGTGGTGCAGGGGCTGTATCTGTCCGCCTGACTTTCCCCAGTGTGTGTGCGGAAGAAAGCCGCAGGGGATACTGATAAACAGAAAGCCTATAGAGGCTAACGATGAGGAACTTGAAAGGAACAACAGAAGCCGCAGCGCTAAACTCAGAGTGATCGAAAGGAGTGCGGAGTGCGATGACCGGAGCAAGCTCGATCTATGATAACTATTATTACTACAGCGACAGCTATGACGGCGCCGGTCCCGACGGGGAAGCCCCGGACGGCGGCACTGACAGTCAGAACTCTCCGGAGGACAAGCCGCACATCGAGGTGCGCCGCAATGAAGCGCGCAGAGGATCGGTCATGACTATCATAATGCTTTCACTGCTGGCTTTCGCCTTGCTCGGCTCGGTCGTGTATACCTTCGATAAGAGGAACACGGTCTATAATAAGGTCGCGGCAATGAACGAACAGCTTGATCTCGCAGAGGCGGAGAACGTAAGGCTCCAGTCTGAGCTCGAGAGCAAGATGTCTGCCAAGAACGTCGAGGACTATGCCGAAAAGGTGCTCGGTATGCAGAAGATAGACTCTTCGCAGATCAAGTACATCAAGATTCGGACAGACGACGTTGTGAATATCCCCGCACAGGATGAGGGCGTTTTAGGCAAAGTGAGAGCCTTCTTTGACAGGTGCGTGGAATACTTCAGAGGGTAGTTCAGTATAATATAAAGAACGGACTTCCCGTATTATCAAGCAATTCTTCCGGCAAAGACATATACGCCGGAGCAATAAGTAGAACACGGAGATACAGCGGGTGATCGGAATACCGGGATCACCGGTTCCGGAGCCTCCCGGGCAGGGCGGCTCCGGAATGGCGGTCCCACTCCTTCGCGTATCAAAAAAACGGACATCATAAAAATACAGAGATGTTCAGAGGCGGGACATGACAAACCCGCCTTATTCTATTATAACGAATATAAGGAAAGGAAGAGAGCATTGGCACTGAATACCAAACCGACCAATTCAATGAGATTCAGGGCGAAGGTCGTGATGACGGCTGTGTTCATCGTCCTCTTCTCAGTGGTCGCCGGGAACTTCTTCAAGATCTCGGTCTTAGATAATCAGAAATATCAGGAAATGGCCAACGATCAGCATTTCGGCTCGATAACCATTTCTGCACACCGCGGTACTATCTACGACGCTAACGGAAACGTCGTCGCGAAGAGCGCCACGGTATACAAGGTCTTCCTCGACCCGCAGCGCTTCCGCTCGGACCTCGAGGAGCTCCAGAAGGACATCGACAAGCGCAACTCCGAGAAGATGAACGGTACATACGTCCCGGAGTACGACGAGGAGGGCAATGAGCTCTATCCGCTGCCGTCGTCGGCGGAGGCGTTCAGGCAGGAGACTGTCAGCTTCCTTTCGGCTAAGCTCGGTATATCCGCTGATAAGGTCGAGAAGGCGATGGCCGCCGAGAACCAGTACAGCGTATTGCAGGATCAGGTCGAGAAGCCCGTCGCGGACGAGGTCATCGCTCATTTCACGCAGTACGGGCTGTACTACTCGATAAACGTCGAGGAGGACACCAAGCGCTATTACCCCCGCGAGCAGCTCGCGGCTTCGGTCATAGGCTTCACCAACGCTGACGGGAACGGTCTCTACGGCATAGAGGCGTACTACAACGACTACCTCTCCGGTACCGACGGCAGGACTATCTCTGCCAAGGACTCCAACGGAAATCAGCTCCCGTACCGCTATTCCAAGACCTATCCCGCACAGAACGGCAATGATGTCTACCTCACCATAGACATGGATATCCAGTATTACCTCGAGAAGCACCTCGAGGAAATGGTAATAAATCATCAGGTCAAGAACCGCGGCTGCGCTATACTCATGAACGCAAACACCGGTGCGATATACGGTATGGCGACGTACCCCTCGTTCGACCTCAACGAGCCATACGAGATAAAGGACCCCGGCGTGCTCGCGGAGATTAATTCGCTCACCGGCGACGCCAAGGATAAGCGCGTCGGCGAGGCGCGTGAGACACAGTGGCGCAATAAGTGTATCACTGAGGTATACGAGCCGGGCTCGGTATTCAAGGTCATCACCAGCGCGGCGGCGTTCGATGAGAACCTCATCGACCTCGAAAAGGACAGCTTCTTCTGCTCCGGCTCGGTGACCTTCGAGGGCGCCAAGCAGCCTATCAACTGTCACAATACTGCCGGTCACGGCACACAGACCTACCAGCAGGCGCTCACCAACTCCTGCAACCCTGCGTTCATGGAGATAGGCAAGAGGCTCGGCGTGGATAAGTTCTGCTACTACTTCGATGCCTTCGGTCTGCGTGAGCCGACCGGGATCGACCTCCCCGCGGAGAGCTCGGGCATCGGTTTCTACCCCGATAATATGTCGCCGGTAGACCTTGCGGTATCGGCTTTCGGTCAGGGCGAGACCATTACTCCGCTCGAGATGATAGTCTCCTACTGTGCGGCTATAAACGGCGGATACCTCCTCCAGCCCTATGTCGTTGACAGGGTGGTGGACGAATCCGGTAATGTCGTTTTCAAGAACGAGCGCACGGTGCGCCGTCAGGTAGTCTCCGAGGAGACCTCCGCGACCATGAGGAATGCGCTCGAGCAGGTAGTCGCCGGCAACAGCGGCGGCAACGTTTCCATTAAGGGCTACTCTATCGGAGGTAAGTCCGGTACCTCGCAGCGACTCTCTCTCACCGACAACACCAACTACGAGCTCGGTGAGGTGGAGGACGACTCCAAGCAGGAGTACGGTGCGTCGTATGTGTGCTTCACGCCCGCGCAGGACCCGGAGATAATCCTCCTCGTGCTCGCTGATGAGCCCGACAACAGCCCGAATATGTACTACGGCTCGGTCGTTGCCGTGCCTGCGGCGAGAGATATCCTCACGGACGTTCTGCCGTACATGGGCATAAGTCCTGAATACTCCGATGAGGAGCTCGCGAACCTTGACGTCAAGGTGCCGCTCCTTGAAGGTCCTATCGACGACGCGAAGGCAACGCTCGAGGCTCTCGGAGTGGAATATGAGGTCATCGGCAGCGGTATCGAGGTCGTTGCACAGTCTCCGCTCACGGGTACTGCTATCGCTAAGGGCGGCTGCGTTTACCTCTACACGGAGATCAGCTATACCTCGGAGCTCGTTGAGGTGCCTGATCTGTGGGGACTCTATCCGAGCGACGCTAACTACATGATAACTGAATGCGGTCTGAATTACGTCGCGAGAGGTGCTGCAACGCGGTCTGATGCGACGGTCAGCAGCCAGAGCATAGCCCCAGGCACGTCTGTGCCGAAGGGTACGGCTATAGAGCTGGAATTCACCGTATATGAGGACAACGGATAAACAAAACGATAAAAAGACAGGAGGCAGTCGGAATGAAATTGTATGATCTGCTTGAGGACAACGCCAGGACAGAGCTCGGAAATATAGAGATAAGCTCGCTCACCGACGACACGCGAAAGGTGACTGACGGGAGCCTGTTCGTCTGCGTAAAGGGCGCAAGATTCGACGGACATACCGCTGCGGCTGAGATGCTCGAAAAGGGCGCGGCTGCGGTAGTGTGCGAGCACGACCTCGGGCTCGGGGAGAGGCAGATAATCACGGACAATTCCCGCAGGCTCTACGGCAGGCTCTGTGCGGCGTGGTTCGGTCACCCGGAGCGCAAGCTCAAGATGATAGGCGTCACCGGCACCAACGGCAAGACGACGACTACTAACGTTATAAAGCATATCCTCATGAGCACCGGGCACAAGACCGGGCTCGTGGGCACGATACAGAATGAGATCGGCGATGAGGTGCTCCACACCGACAATACCACTCCTATGGCGTATGACTTCATGGAGCTGCTCGACAAGATGGTGAAGGCGGGCTGTGAGTACGTCGTTATGGAGGTGTCGTCGTTCGGACTGGTGCAGGAGCGCATAGGCTGCTCGCACTTCGGGACGGCGGTGTTCACTAATCTCACGCAGGATCACCTTGACTACCACAAGGACATGGAGGAGTACTATCAGGCTAAGAAGCTCCTCTTCGGTATGTGCGACCGCGCGATGATAAATGTCGATGATGAGTACGGCAGAAGGCTCTATGAGGAGATCATGGAGGAGAAGTACACGTTCAGCATAAAGAAGGCGGCGTCATTCTATGCGGACGGTATCAAGATAAAGTCCACCGGCTCGAGCTTCTGGTTCTGCACGGGCGGGAAGTCCCACCTTGTGAGGACGAGAATGCCCGGTGCATTCAATGTGTCGAATATAACCGCGGCTATCGCGGCGTGTCTCGCTGAGGGCCTTCCTGTCGAGCAGATCATCGAGGCTGTGAGTGAGTACAACGGCGTTAAGGGAAGATGTGAGGTCATACCCACGGGGCGCGATTTCACGGTCATCTGCGACTACGCGCACACTCCTGACGCTATCGAGAATATCCTGCGCAGCGTGCGTGAGTACACCGAGGGCAGGCTCGTTTGTCTGTTCGGCTGCGGCGGCGACAGAGACTCCGCAAAGCGTCCGAAAATGGCTGCTGCGGCTGCTAAGTACGCTGACAGGCTGATAGTTACCTCCGATAATCCCCGCAGTGAGGACCCCGAGGCGATAATCCGCGATATACTCGCCGGGCTGGAGGGTACGGACGTCCCCTATGACGTCGTTACCGACCGCCGTGAGGCTATATACCACGCTCTCAGGACCGCTGAGAAGGGCGATGTCGTTGTCCTCGCAGGAAAGGGTCATGAGGATTATCAGATACTTGCCGGCGGCGAGCATATACACTTCGACGAGCGCGAGGTCGTTGCCGACGGTCTGAAGCTGCTGTAAACAGGGAGAGATAAAACAGATGTCTACATCGTTCTGGATAATAAATACGCTGATAACGCTGCTGTCCTTCGTCATTGCGGGAGTTTCGGGCGTGATCCTTGTGCCGTTCCTGCATAAGCTGAAATTCGGTCAGCCCATAAAGGTCAAGGACGGTCCGCAGTGGCACGCCAAGAAGCAGGGCACGCCGACTATGGGCGGGTTCATGTTCATCATATCCACTGTGATCACCTCTATCGCGGGGTACTGGATATGCCGCCTCTATACGGGTCCGGACATGACCGATCAGGCGAACCATGACTCCTTCTACCGGCTGCTCGCGTGCGTCGTGTTCGCGGCGCTGTTCGGGCTTATCGGCTTCATCGACGACTTCATCAAGGTGGTGCGCAAGGACAACGACGGTCTCAGCGCGATGCAGAAGGTCGGGCTCCAGACTGTTTTCGGGGTGGGATTCCTCTTTGCGCTGTATAAGTTCGGAGATGAGTCCACCTGCATAGACCTCGGCTTCTGGCAGACGCCTGAGCTGGGGATATTCTACTACATCATACTGATACCGGTCATCATCTACCTCACGAATGCGGTGAACCTCACCGACGGCGTGGACGGTCTGTGCGGCTCGGTGACGTTCGTCGCTATGCTGATATTCACGGTGTGCTGCTCGATTCTCGGTCAGCATGAGATGATAAGCTATACCATGGCGCTCGCGGGAGGGTGTCTGGGCTTCCTCATATGGAACTTCAACCCCGCCAAGTGCTTCATGGGCGACACAGGCTCGATGTTCCTCGGGGCGTCCGTGACCGGCGTTGCGCTCATTCTCCACAGGCACCTGCTGCTGGTGCTCGTCGCGCTCGTGTACATCATCGAGGCGCTCTCCGTGATGATACAGGTGACCTACTTCAAGTACACCAAGAAAAAGTACGGCGAGGGCAGGCGTATCTTCAAGATGACGCCTATCCACCACCACTTCGAGATGAGCGGCTTCAGTGAGTACAAGATCGTAATAACCTTTTCCATTGCCGGAATTATCTCCGGTATACTGGGAATAATCACATTGCTGGCATATGACTGATGCCGGTAAAGGAGGATCAAATGGCTGCCTCTTCAAAAAGTAAGGCTAAAAAGAAAAAGACACTGTGGGAGGCGTTCGTCGGCGAAGGCAGGAACGGTGATATAAGTCTGGCGTTTTTCGCGTATGTCATGATACTGCTCGTCGTGGGACTGGTCATGATGTCCTCGGCAAGCTATGCGTGGGCGTACAGCGAGCACGGCGGAGACGGTCTGTTCTACGCCAAGAAGCAGGCGAAAATGGCTGTTATCGGCTTCGCGGCGATGATCTTCTTCATGAAGATGGACTACCACAACCTCAAGAAGATACAGTTCCCGTTCCCGATACTGAAGCGGCTGAACATCGCAGGCGTGCTGTATGCGGTCGGAGGACTGTTCCTGATACTCGCGCTCGCTATCGGAAACGACGAGGGCGGCGATATGGGCGCCAAGCGCTGGCTGACCCTCGGTCCGGTCAACTTCCAGCCGTCGGAGGTCGCGAAGCTCGCGATAATCGTGTACTTCGCCTACTCCATGGAGCGCGACGGGAAAAAGATGAACACCTTTAAGACCGGTATCGTAAAGTATGCGGTGCTGGTCGGGATATACCTTGCGCTGCTGATAAAGGAGCCCCATATCTCGGGCTGTATACTCATCGGCAGCATTGCCGTCGCGATGATACTCTGCGGCGGCGCCAACAGGAGACAGTTCCTGGCGCTCGGTGCCGGTGCTCTTGCGCTGGCGGTGTCTGTCATAAGCTGGCAGGCGGGAAGACCCGGGAGCTACGTTGCGACACGACTGAAATCGTGGAGAGACCCGTTCGCGGACGTCCTCGATGAGACGTGGCAGACCGCCAACTCCATTATCGCTATCGGCTCGGGCGGACTTTTCGGGCTCGGGCTCGGAAACTCCCGTCAGAAGTACCTGTACCTCCCCGAGACCAAGAACGACTTCGTGTTCCCGATCGTCTGCGAGGAGTTGGGATTCGTGGGAGCGCTCGCGATAATCATTGTATTCTTCCTCCTCGTTGTGGAGGGATATTCAATTGCGGTGCGCTGCAAGGACCGCTTCGGTATGCTCATCGCGGTCGGTATCACCACGCAGATCGGCATTCAGACTGTCCTCAACCTCGCTGTTGTCAGCAACCTTATCCCGAACACAGGTATCAGCCTGCCGTTCTTCAGCTACGGCGGTACGGCGCTGATAATGCAGCTCGCGGAAATGGGCATAATGCTCAATATCTCGCAGCAGAGAAGCTATCCGGACACGGCTCAGACGGCCGCGCCCAAAAAGAAAAAGAGTGCGTCAAAGCGCACACGCACTGCCTAAAGGAGCGTTTTTATGAGAGTACTCATCGCGTGCGGCGGCACGGGAGGTCATATCAACCCCGGCATCGCCATTGCTGATATGATAAGGAAAAAGTACCCCGATGCGGAATTCCTCTTCGCGGGGACGCCCAAGGGCATGGAGTCAAAGCTCGTGCCGGCGGCAGGGTACAGGATAGAGCATATCAAGGTCGCGGGCTTCCAGCGGAAGCTCTCGCTCGAGAATATCGGGCGAAATGCCAAGGCAGCGGCGTACCTTGTCACCTCCGGCAAGAGAGCAAAGGAGATAATCATCGGCTTCAAGCCTGATATCGCTATCGGTACAGGCGGCTACGCGGCGGGACCTGTTATCCGCAAGGCGGCGAAAATGGGTATCCCTACTGCTATCCACGAGCAGAACGCCTACCCCGGCGTCACCAACAGGCTCCTCTCAAAAGAGGTCGATGAGGTGATGCTCACCTTCATCGAGGCACTCAAATTCATGGACAAGGACAAATTCGAGTACAGCGTCACAGGACTGCCGGTGCGCGGGAGCATAAACTCCGTGAGCCGTGAGGAGGCGCGGGCAAGGCTCGGCTTCAACGACGACTTCACGATACTCTCGTTCGGGGGAAGTCTCGGGGCGGGCTGCATAAACGAGACCATGACCGAGGCTATAAAATGGCACGTCGGGAAGGGCTTGAAGATTAACCATATCCACGGCTACGGCGGCATGGGCAGGGATTCCTTCCCGCAGGCGATGAAGTCCGCCGGGATACCCCTGAAAAATGACCGTCTGCGCATTACCGAATACATAAACGATATGGACGTTTGTCTTGCGGCGGCTGACCTCGTTATCTGCCGGTCGGGCGCTTCGACGCTCGCGGAGCTCGAGGCTGCCGGCAAGGCGTCGATACTCATTCCCTCGCCGATAGTTGCGGGGAATCATCAGTACCACAACGCTATGGTGCTCGGGAATGCGGGCGCGGCTGTCGTTATCGAGCAGAAGGACGCCTCATCTGAGCGTATTATTTCCGAGATAGAGAAGCTCTACGGCGACCCTGACCGCGTGAGGGCGATGTCCGAGGCAGCAGGAAAGCTCTACCTCACGGACACGAACGAGCGTATCCTTGCGGTGGTCGATAAGCTGCTCGCTAAGGGGAGAAAGTGATGAACAAGGGAACGTTGGTCGATGTGAACGGCACTCAGCTGAACGTTTACACCGAGGGCAGCGGAGATGTCACAGCGGTGATAATGTCCGGCGGCGGCGTGACTGCGCCCGTTCTTGAATACAAGCCGATATACAGGCGGCTGTCCGCGAAGTTACGGGTGGCTGTCGTTGAGAAGGCGGGGTACGGTCTGAGCGGGGGCATGAGGTCGCCGCGGACGGTCGGGAACCTCGTAGCGGAGGACAGGGAAGCCCTCAGGGCTGCCGGTATCGAGCCGCCGTATGTGCTCGTGCCGCACTCCTACTCGGGCTTTGAAGCTATATATTGGGCGAACACATATCCCGATGAAGTCAGGGCGGTGCTCAGCATGGATATGGCGATACCTGAGCTCGCGGTGCAGCAGTCTGAGGTGCTGACCGAGGAGAAGCGTCTGAAGCAGATAGACAAGCAGACCAAGCTCCTGAAGGCGATCGCGAAGGACGGGTTCCTCGCGAGGCTGTTCAGAAATAAGGCGGAGAATGTCTCCGGGCTCCTCACGGGCAGCGAGCTGACCGGCGAGGAAAAGGCTGAGTACAGGCGTTTATTCTACAAGAACCTCGCGAATGAGGAGTACGCTGAGGAGTCGCGTCAGATGACGGCGAATGCCAAGGCGGCGCTCGGCACGGGGACGCTGCGGTGTCCGGCGTGCTTCTATATCAGTGATATGAAAATGCTCAGTAAAAAGCTCAGCTGGCGGCAGTCTGCGCTCGGCTACGCAAAGAAGTGCGGCGGGGAGGTTCATCTCTCCGACAAGGGACACATGATGTACGCGCTTATCCCGGACGAGATGGCGCAGACCTTTATCGGCTTCCTCGAAAAGCACGGGTTAGCGTGACCGCCGGAGGGTAACAACATAGAGCCTCACAGCATAATATACACAAAAAGCTGTGAGGTGGCAAAATGCAGAAATTCATCGTAACGGGCGGCAGGCGGCTCCGCGGGGAGCTCGCTTTGCAGGGCTGCAAGAACAGTGCGCTCCCTATCATGGCGGCGGCGCTGATGTGCCGGGGCGAATGCGTGCTCACGGACTGCCCGAAGCTCACGGACGTTTATTCCGCAGCGAGGATACTCGGCTGCCTGGGCTGCAAATGCAGCTTTGAGGGAAATACCGCCGTTATTTCGGCAGGAACGCTCAGCGGGACTGAGATACCCGAGGAGCTCATGCGCGAGATGCGCTCGTCTATCATCTTCATGGGCGCTATGCTCGGGAGAGCGGGGGAGTGCTGCGTGAGCGTGCCGGGAGGCTGCGAGCTCGGTCCCAGACCGATAGATATGCACCTCGCGGCAATGCGGAAAATGGGCGCTGAGATACGCGAGGACGGCGGGAGGCTCATTTGCAGGTGTCCCGACGGGAGACCCAAGGGAGCGAGGATAACACTTCCGTTCCCGTCTGTGGGCGCGACTGAGAACGTCATACTCTGCGCGTGTCTGGCGGAGGGCGAGACTGTCCTCAACAATGCCGCGCGAGAGCCCGAGATATGCGATCTCTGCTCCTTTCTGAGAAAGTGCGGGGCGGATATCCGCGGAGACGGCGGGAGCAGCATAGCTATTTCCGGGAAGGAAAGTCTCAGCGGCTGCGAGCACAGGATAATGCCGGACAGGATAGCCGGCGCGACCTATCTCTCCATGACGGCGGCTGCCGGCGGCGAGATGATACTTACTAATGCGTGTATCCCCGAAATGGAGCCGTTCCTGAGCGTGCTCGAGCAGACGGGGTGCAGTATATATGCGGGCAGCGGCAGGATATTCCTGCGCAGCGGCGCGCGGCTCAGAGCGGTCAGGGACAGGATCCGCACCATGCCGCATCCCGGCTTTCCGACGGACGCTCAGGCTGTGCTCATGGCTGCGCTCGCTAAGGCAGACGGTACGAGCGTCTTCGAGGAGAATATCTTCGACTGCCGGTACCGTCACACGGACGCCCTCGTGAAAATGGGCGCGGACATACAGGTGCTCGGCAAGGTCGCTGTGGTGAAGGGAGTTGCTTCCCTGCACGGGGCTAAGGCTGAGGCGACTGACCTGCGCGGCGGTGCGGCTCTCATTACGGCTGCGCTCGCGGCGGACGGAGTGTCTGAGATAACAGGCATATCACATATCGACAGAGGATATGAAAAAATAGAGGAAGCGGTCACGGCGCTCGGGGGACGGATAGTCCGGCGCTGACTGCGGTTGGAGTTAAGATGAAAGACGTTGAGAAAACTAATGTTGAGAGGCAGAACAGCAAAAAGCGCATGAGACGGCGCAAGCGAATGATGAACGTCTATGTGCTGGTGGTGGTTCTGCTCGTGCTGACGGCGATGATAACGATCAGCTATACGTTCCTGTTCAATATCCACGAGATAAGGGTCTCGGGCGCCTCGAATATGTATACGGCGCAGGAGATAGTCGAAGCCTCCGGCATAAAGGAGGGCGACAACCTCATGAGGCTCGACCCGCGGAAGGCTGAACAGGCGATACTGGACAAGCTGCTGTACGTCGAGAGCGCCGACATCGGCAAGGACTGGCCGTCATCGGTGCAGATAACCGTGACGCCCTGTATCCCGGCTTATAACGTCAATTATGAGGGCGGCACTCTCCTCCTGAGCAAAAAGGGAAAGATACTCGCTGACAACGGCTTCATCACCGAGGGGCTGCCTGTGATATACGGCTACGAGCCCGCCGACCCCGTTGCGGGGAAGCCGATACGCACCGAGAATGAGCACAAGGACGAGGCTTTCACTGAGCTCATCAGCTCGCTCGGGTCGAATGAGGGCATCGAGATAAGTGCGGTCGATATGACAGATGAGTTCAACATCGTGGTGAGCTACTCGAATGGCTCTATCTTCCGCATGGGGACGTATTCGGATGTGGAATATAAGCTCAGTCTCGCGCAGACCGTCATGAACGACGAGAGCGTCAACGGCAGGAAGGGCTACCTCACGATGATAGGCTCCAATCAGTGCAGCTTCCGCATGAGCAATGACCCCGCTGATGTTATCGGGGAGCCTACTACCGCTGCCGCGACTGACGTCAACGGGCAGCCTGTGGACGTGCAGGGCGAGACAAATGCCGAGCAGCAGCAGATGTTCAGTGAGTACAACAACTCCCAGGGCGAGGACGGCGGCGAGGAATACTACGGCGGCGATGAGGACTGGGAATACTCCTTCGACGATGACTACTACGACGAAGAGTACTACGATGACGGGCAGTACTACGAGGAGGAACAGTACTACGACGATGGGCAGTATTATGAGGAATACTGACCGTCGGACAGTTCTTGTGCGATGTGAAATTGTACAAAATGCTGAAATAATTACTGGTGATATTGTCGAATACGCAGAAAATTAAAAAAGTTCCGGATTCGCTTGAAAACAGGGAAAAGTTATGCTAAAATAATATGTGTATTTAAATTGGAGATTCTATATCTTTGTTAGATAAAAATACAGGAATAACAGGAGGAGTTTGTAAGATGTCAGATTTTAACTACGAGGAAGCGCTTGAACCCGATGTAAATATTAAGGTCATCGGCGTCGGCGGCGGCGGCGGAAATGCCGTTAACTGCATGGTCGAGTCAGGCGTGAGCAATATCGAATACATAGCTATCAATACTGACGCTAAGGCTCTGAACAAGTCCAAGGCTACCACAAGGATCCCGATCGGCGCTAAGCTCACCAAGGGCAGAGGCGCTGGCAACAAGCCCGAGATCGGTCAGCGCAGCGCTGAGGAGAACCGCGACGAGATCGAGACTCATCTCAAGGGCGCAGACATGATCTTCATCACTGCCGGCATGGGCGGCGGTACAGGTACCGGTGCGGCTCCTGTAGTTGCTAAGATCGCTAAGGAAATGGATATCCTTACAGTTGCAGTCGTTACCAAGCCCTTCCTCTTTGAGAGAGAGCAGAAGATGGCTCAGGCTGAAAGAGGTATCGCAGAGCTGAGAAAGTATGTTGACTCGCTCATCGTTATCCCGAATGAGAAGCTCCTCGTCGGCATGGACAAGCCCCTTACCATGCTCCAGTCGTTCGCACTGTCCGATGACGTGCTCAAGACCGGCGTAAAGAGCATTTCCGACCTCATCGTTGAGGAGGGCTACATCAACCTTGATTTCGCTGACGTTTCTACTATCATGAGAGGCGCAGGCTACGCTCACATGGCTATCGGCCACGGCTCCGGCAAGGACAAGGCAAGAGATGCTGCTAATGCTGTCATCTCCAGCCCGCTGCTCGAGACCTCTATCTCCGGCGCTAAGAGACTTCTTATCAATATCGCGATGTCCGAGGATATCCTCTCGTCCGATGTTGATTCCGCTACTAAGATGATCACCGATACCGCTGCTGAGGGCGTTGAGTTCATCTTCGGTACTGCTTTCAAGGAGGATATGCAGGACGAGATGACCATTACCGTTATCGCAGCTGGCTTCGACGATATGGACACTCCCGGCGAACAGGGCGTGCTTCCTGAATCCACTCCTGAGGAGGATATCATCCAGATCGACAATCCGCTCATCGACGGGCTCGGTCTTGGCGATGTCTCCCCGAAGACACAGTCCGCTCAGGACTACGATCTCGACGACATCTTCAAGATGCTCGGCAACTGAGAATAACTTATGGAGCGACCTCGTGAGGGGTCGCTTTTTTGTTATGGGGAAGGTCGGAGGACGGCTGTGCGGGACAGATCGGTCGGCGGAAGTATGAGGGGTAAAATTACAAATAGTATACTTTAAAAAAGAATTTATAGTAAAATGCACTAAAATCAACGAAAAAATTCTACATATTAATAGTTGAATTATGATATTGTTTGTGTTATAATCTAAATAAGGCGTATTATTTCCTTGAAATAAATAGCTTTATTATTGCTTCCGCAGCATCTGCGGGGAACGGAGTTGTTATTATGGACGAACCAACAGTATTACGAACCACTAAGATCGGCGGTGGATTTGTCAAGGAAGATGTTATGGCATACCTCGACGAGCTCAATTCCAAGATCGTTTCCCTCGAGGACGAACTCAAGAAGGCTCAGGAGACTGGCCCCGCTGACCCGCAGGAGCTTATAAAGTACAGAAATCAGGTCGATAACCTTCAGGAGAAGCTCAATGCTTCAAATAATGCCCTCAGAGCTGCCAAGAAGGAGCTCGAGGAGGCTCAGAAGCAGCACGATGAGGATCAGAAGCTCATCGCTCAGCTCAAGTCCGGCGCTCCCGGTGCTGCTGCCGCTGCTAACAACGCTCAGCTCGCTGCTCAGAATCAGGCTCTTGAGTCCGCTAAGAAGGAGATAGAGTCCCTCCGCGCTCAGCTCGACGCTGCCAAGAAGGCTGCTCCCGCTCAGGGCGGAAACGCTCAGGCGAACGCTCAGGCTGCAGCCGCTCTCGAGGCTGCTAAGAAGGAGATAGAGTCCCTCCGCACTCAGGTCAAGACCGCAGAGCAGAAGCTCGCTGCCGCAGAGCAGCAGAGGTCCGCTGCTCCCGCTCCCGCTGCCGCCGGCGGCGCTGATCCCGCTGAGCTCGCTAAGGCTAAGGACGAGATCGCTAAGATCAAGGCTGAGCTCGACGCTAAGTCCAGGGAGCTCGAGGCTAAGATCAAGGAAGCTGCCGAGAAGGACAGCAAGATCGAGGCTCTCACTAAGGAGAATTCCGCTGCTGTTGCTGCTAAGGACGCTGAGATCAAGAAGCTCAACGACGAGATCACTGACCTCAAGGAGAACGCTGATGCAGCCGGCATGATACCGTCCTCCTTCGATATGGGCGCTCTCTTTACAGAGGCTCAGAAGACCGCTAACAAGATCACTATCGAGGCTCAGAGGAACGCTGACAAGGTGACTAAGGAAGCCAACGAAAAGGCTGAACAGATCGTCAAGGACGCTAACGCTGAGGCTGAGAAGACTATAAACAGCGCTAATCTCACCGCTGAGACCTGCATCAAGGAGGCTAACGATCAGGCTAAGATCACTGTCGGCGAGGCTAACGACCACGCTGATAAGGTCAACGAGATGTCTGCGACTGTCCGCAAGATGCTCCTCAACGAGATCGAGAGCGTAAATACCAAGTTCAACGACATCACCTCCGTCCTCACACGTCTCACCGGTCAGGCTACAGACCGCATGAGCGAGGCTCAGCTCATCATCGGTGAGGCCCGCAAGACTATCGACGACGGTGCTGCTAATTCTCAGGTCAAGAAGTCCGAGCCCCCGAAGGCTAACTTCGAGCCCACAAAGGCTCCCACTCAGCCTGTGAACAACCAGTCCTCCGGCGGCGGTTTCCAGGGGAACTTCGCTGAATCTCTCGCCGGCGCTGCTAAGCCCGTCAACGAGAGCATCTCCGGAGCTATTAACAATAATGCCGCTCCTGCACCGAAAAACCAGCCCCAGCCCGCTGCGAAGAAGAGTGCGAACTTCAACTTCGATATGGCTGAGCTCCTGAAGGCTGCTGAGGAAGAGGCTGCCAAGAATCCCGAAGCATAAGTATCATCATGCGCAGACCGGTCCGGTATGTCCGGACCGGCACTGCCCGTGTTTTCCCGGTACGGTCTCGGCGTAACTTTGAATGTTGGGTGAATATCTTGATAAAAAATATCATTGCTGATGAACTTAACTCTAAATCGGACGAGGAGCTTGCTGTGCTCGCTAAGACCAGCAGGAAGGCTGCGGCTGTCCTCGCTTCGCGCTACGCTGAGCTGATACTGATAAAGTCGGAGATATATGCCTCTGCTGCCGCTGACAGCGAAGACCTTAGACAGGAGGGTCAGATGAGTCTTCTGAGGGCTGTCGGTTCCTTCGACCCGGACAGGGGAGTGAAGTTCTCGACGTTCGCGGGTGTGTGCATCGACAACCGTATGCGCACTGTCACCGCTAAGGCAAGACGTGCGGCGCCTGTCACAGGGGACGGGCTCGATACGGACGAGCTGGCTTCAGATGAGGCTGATCCCGAGAGGATATATCTTGATAAGGAGTACTTTTCAGAGCTGACGCGAGGTATCCGTGAGGTGCTGTCGCTGGCGGAGCTGAGGGCTTTCAGTCTGTGCGTTCAGGGAATGAGCTACAGACGCGCTGCTGAGACTTTGGGTGTCTCGGAGAAGGCTGTCGATAACGCTATGCAGCGTGCAAGACGTAAGATACGCGCTCTTATCGGGGCTGCGTGAATAAAAATGGCCTGGTAGCTTAACACAGAGCGTTGAATTATACTAATCCCGCAGTCAGTGACCTTTTTCGGCGCGGCTGCGGCGTTTGGGCGTTGCTGCCTGCGGAATTAGTATAAATCAAAGATACCGGTGGGAATCCGGTCATGGTCCAAATATTTTAAGCGAGGTATTGAAAATGTACGAAGACAAGACATTAGTCTGCAAGGAATGTGGAAACGAGTTCGTTTTCACAGCAGGCGAGCAGGAGTTTTACGCTGAGAAGGGCTTTGTAAATGAGCCCCAGAGATGTAAGTCGTGCCGCGATGCAAGAAAAAATGCAGGCAAAGCTGAGAGAGTTATGTACACTGCTGTGTGCGCTTCCTGCGGCGGTGAGGCTAAGGTGCCTTTCGAGCCCAAGGAGGGAAGAGCTGTTTATTGCAGCGAGTGTTTCGCAAAGATGAACGAGGCTTAATGATTCTTGCTTGCCCCTGCATTGAAAAATGCGGGGGCACCGCGTATTTTTGCGGATATGCCCGTTATCGGGCTCAGATATATCCTGAAAGGAAAGATAATGATGCAGATAACTAAAGATACTATCATCGGCGATATCCTTGACACGGACTTCGAGGTCGCTCCCTTCTTCCTGGAGATAGGTATGCACTGCCTTGGCTGTCCCGCTTCAAGAGGTGAGACCATCGAGGAGGCTTGCGCCGTTCACGGCACTGACCCCGATGCGCTCGTCGAAAAGCTCAATGGGTATTTCGCTTCTAAGGCGTAATTCAGGCAAAATTAGGCGCGTCGGTCAACCGGCACGCCTGTTTTTTTGAGGTGTGATATGCTGGATAACAGATTGAAAATGTGTGCGGATATGGTCTCCGGACGAGGTGCTGCGTGTGATGTCGGGACCGATCACGCGCTCCTTGCGGCGGAGCTCGTACTGAGCGGGAGGTGTCAGCGGGTCATCGCGTCTGATGTGAAGGAGGGTCCGCTGGAGTCCGCAAGAAAGACCGTGGAGAAGTACGGGGTCGCCGATAAGGTGCAGCTCGTGCTTTCCGACGGGCTGGAGAATGTCCCTCTGGAGGGCGTGACGGATATCGTCATCGCCGGAATGGGCGGGGAGACGATCGCGGATATCATCGGGAATACGTCGATAGACCGCTACGAACAGGAAAATGTACGCTGGATACTCCAGCCGATGAGCAAGCCGGAGTATCTGCGCAAAATGATCTATGAGTATCAGATGCAGATAACCTCGGAGCGCGTTGTCGAGGACGGCGAGCGTCTGTATGTCGTGATGTGCGCGGAGTATAACCCGGAATTCCGCTATCTTACGGAGTTCGACGCGCTCAACGGCTTCTTCAGTGAGGACGATCCCCTCGCGGAGACCTACCGTAAGCGGGAGTCTGTGCGGCTGAAAAAGATATCCGAGGCGCTTGCCGGAGCCGGTAAGAACGACGAGGCTGTGCACTACAATGCGCTGTCTGTGAAGCTCGCGGAGGGTGCCGATGAGGTGGAGGTAAGCGCGATATACGGCTATCTGGACAGCCTTTGTCCCTTTGATACACAGGAAAAATGGGATAACTCGGGGCTGCTCGTCGAGAACCGCTCGGGCTTGTGCGACACCGTCGTGCTCTCGCTCGATATCACCGGGCGTGTCATTGATGAGGCGGCGTGCAAGTGGGCTGACCTCATTATCTCGCACCACCCGGTAATTTTCGACCCGCTGAGGAGGATCGCGCGGAACAGTCCGGTCTTTCAGCTCATCGAGACCGATATCGCGGCGATATGCGCGCATACTAATCTCGATGTGGCAGCGTGGGGGACAAATGGCGTAATACTGCGGAAATTCCGCGAGCTGCTCGCGGTCGGAGACGATGTCGAGCCGCTTGAGGAGCTCGGCGGCGGCCGGACGCTTGGCTGGATAGTCGAGCTCCCGGAGAAGCTTCGCAGGGACGAGCTCGCGGGAAAGCTGAAGGAGATCTTCGGCTGTGAGTACGTCCGCGTGAGCGCGCACGGCAGGCATTTTGTGCAGAAAATAGCCTTTTGCTCGGGCTCGGGTGGGTCGTCGCTCGGCGTCGCGGCCGAAAAGGGGTGCGACGCGCTCGTCACCGGGGACGTCAAGCACGATGTCTGGATAGATGCCGAAAATCAGCGTATCGCGCTCTTTGACTGCGGACATTTCCATACCGAGAATCTCGTCCTGTGCGAGCTGCGGCGGGTGCTGGAGGAGAGGTTCCCGAGGCTCGATGTTGAGATCGCGGAGCGCTCGACCGACCCCTGCGAGTATGTGTGAGGTGCGGCATGAGCGTTCTTGTGTGTCCGGTTTGTGCCGAAAAACTGGCGATTTCCGGTAATTCATACGTCTGTCCGCGCCGTCACAGCTTCGATATCGCGCGGAGCGGCTACGTCAACCTCCTGCTGTCTAAGCACGTCGGGAGGACGGTCCACGGTGACAACAGACTCATGGTGCAGGCGCGTCGGGACTTCCTCGAAAAAGGCTATTATTCGCCGCTTTGCGAGGCTCTCTGCGATGAGGCGGAGGAGCGTTTTTCCGGGGGGACAGTCCTCGATGCCGGGTGCGGTGAGGGCTACTACACGGCGGCGCTCAGCGAGCATCTGGGCGCTGCGGAGATTTACGGTTTTGATATATCAAAAATTGCGGTGGAAATGGCTGCGAAACGTCACAAGGGGATCACCTTCGCGGCGGCGAGCTTGTTCCATATGCCCGCTGCGGACTGCGCGTTCGATATGCTCGTGACGCTGTTCGCACCGTACTGCGGGGAGGAGTTCCTGCGGGTGCTGAAGCCGGGCGGGGTCATGGTAATGGCGATCCCAGGCGAGCTGCACCTCTGGGAGATGAAGCAGAAAATATACGATATTCCGTACAAAAATGAGGTCAAGCCGTATGAGCTCGACGGGTTTGAGTTTGTGGGGAAGCGTGAGATAAAGTATGCCGCAAGGCTCTCCTCAAAGGAGGATATCGCATCGCTGTTCTCGATGACGCCCTATTATTACCGCACGGGACGTGAGCAGCAGGAGCGTCTGGCTGCGCTGAATGAGCTCGAGACAACTGTGCATTTCGAGCTTCTGACCTATAGGAAACCGCAATAATCGGTCAGCGAAAATGATGTTTGCTGACCAGAAATCTGATAAAGGACTGATCCTATGGCTCTTGACGGAGCATTTCTCTATGCTGTGAAGACCGAGCTCATGCCGCTCGTCGGCGGGCGGGTCGAGAAGATACACCAGCCCTCGCGCGAGGAGATAATCATTTCCATACGCACGCGGCAGGGCAGTAAAAAGCTCTATATTTCGGCAAATGCCGGCAGCGCACGCGTCCACGTCACCGAGAAGGCCGTGGACAACCCGCAGACCCCGCCGATGTTCTGTATGCTCCTCCGGAAGCACCTCGGCAGCGGCAAGCTGACCGATATCCGGCAGGACGGGCTCGAGCGCATTCTTTTTCTCGATTTTGAGTGCGTGAACGAGCTCGGCGATGTCGTCACCGTCACCCTCGCGTGCGAGATCATGGGGCGGTGCTCGAACCTTATCGTCATCGGCGCGGACGGGCGTATCCTCGACAGCCTCAAGCGCGTGGACGAGGAAATGTCGCGCGAGCGCATGGTCCTCCCCGGAATGCGCTACACCATGCCGCCGCGCAGTAACAGGCTGAATTTCCTCACCTGCGCGGAGGAGGAGATCGTCCCTGCGCTCCGTGAACAGGGCTCCGCGGAGCTCTCAAAGGCGCTTATACGGACGTTCGAGGGCATATCCCCGA
>JAFRXR010000022.1 GCA_017443395.1 Ruminococcus sp.
CTCGGATTCCCAGCGGTTGACATCCTCGCCCGAGCACCACGGGTCGCGGGTGCTGAGCGAGTCAGCGGCTACCGCAACATAGCTGTACGGTGCTGCCGGTACTGCGGCTGCAAGTACTGCTCCTGCGGAAGCTATTGCGGATATGCTCCTGAAAAACTTTGACATTCTGGATTCCCCCTGTTTTCACATTGATATATAAACGTGCGCTGCCTATGCACACGTTATGCACTGCGGAAAAATTATCTGTTATTTATATATTATATCGTAAAGAGTGCAATGTCAATGTACAAAATCCTCAAAAACGGACTTTTTGAAACATCGAAACAGTTCCCGCACAGTCAGTGTCGGATATGCATATGCTGAAAATCCAGTGTTTGTGTGTTTCGGCAAAAAACAGGGCTGTCCGCTGCTGCGGGTTTTCCTTGCTTGACTTTAAATGGAAAGTGTGGGATAATTATTCCAGAAAAGCGTTACCTAAGCGGGACGGATCACGTCTATTATGGTGAAAGGGTAAAGGAGGTGCGCCATGGAGGATATCCACATCATCGAGCTGTACTGGAAAAGAGACAGCTCCGCCATAACGGAGAGCCAGATCAAGTACGGCAGCTATTGCAGTGTCATCGCGGACAATATCCTGCACTCTGCGGAGGATACCGCTGAATGCGTCAACGACACATGGCTGCGCGCGTGGGATTCCATGCCGCCGCAGAAGCCGAGCCGGCTCGCGCTGTTCTTCGGCAGGATAACCCGCAATCTCGCCATTGACAGGTACCGCAGGAACAGGTCGCAGAAGTGCGGCGGCGGTCAGACTGCGCTGTGCCTTGAGGAGCTCGGGGAGTGTATCGGGGAGGAATGTCCCATTGAGGACAGGCTCGAGCTGCGAGAGCTCCTGAACGGCTTCCTGCGGGGGCTCTCCGATAAAAACAGAAAAGTATTCCTCCTGCGCTACTGGTACATGATGCCCGTTGCCGAGATCGCGCAGCGCAGCGGCATTTCCGAGGGAGCGGTCAAGATGACACTGAAGCGCGTGAGGGACAAGCTGAAAGATTTTCTGCAAAACGAGGGGGTGGGCGTATGAAAAACAGGGATATACTTCTTGATGTTATCGGCGAGACCGATGAGGAGCTCGTCCCTGAGCTGACTGAGAAAAAGCGCAGCCGGATAAAGCGAACGGTGATCGGAGGAGTGTGCGCGGCGGCGGTCATCGCCGGTGCGGTCACGCTGTACCCTAAGCTCGGGAGAAGTCCCGACCGTTCCGCGGGAAGCTGCACTGTTCTCGCAGCGGCAGTCTACCCGCAGATACCGGCATATCCCGGCGACGAGGACGACTACGGCGCCTATCAGGCGTGGTCTGAGGCAGTGGCAGAGCTTCGCAGCCAGCCGGAGGGGTACACTGACGGGTTCGATACGTTCTTCGTGAACAGCACGCAGGTCTTCCTCTCCGGTGCGGAGGACGGGAACGCAGTCTACTCCCCGCTGAGCCTGTATATGGCGCTCGGTGTGACGGCTGAGATCACTGACGGCAGCTCCCGGCAGCAGATACTCGACGTCCTCGGGCAGAGCGATATAGAGACCCTGCGGGCTCATTCAAGGTCTATCTGGCAGGCTGACTACATGGACGACGGAATGGCTAAGTGCGTCCTTGCGACGTCGCTCTGGACGAACAGCTCGCTCTCATACCGGGCGGATACGATGGAGCAGATCGCGGAGAGCTACTATTCTTCGGTGTATTCCGGCGACCCCGCCGATGAAGGCTACAGCACGGCGCTCCATGAATGGCTGAATGAGCAGACAGGAGAACTGCTCACCGACTATGTTTCCGGCATAGAAATGGATCCGGAAATGGTGCTTACGCTCGCTTCGACCGTCGATTACTGCGGCAAATGGGTCGATAAATTCAGTGCTGAAAGCACGGAGCAGTCCGTGTTCCACGCTGCCGGCGGCGATGTGACGTGCGATTTCATGAACGCAGAAAGGGACATGGAGTACCGCTGGGGAGAGAGTTTCTCGTCGGTCAGCCTGCCGCTCGAGAACAACGGTCACATGAAGCTGATACTCCCCGACGAGAGCTGCTCCCCTGCCGATCTTCTGAGCGACACGGAGGTCTGGGAGCTCCTTAAGAGCCAGTGGTACTACCCCAACAGCAAGTATGTGACGGTAACGCTGTCCGTCCCGAAGTTCGATGTGTCCTCCGATACCGACCTTCGGGAGGGACTGCTCCGGCTGGGCGTGAGCGACGTTTTCACCCCCGATACGGCTGATCTCTCGCCGCTGACCGATGAAGCTGAGGGGATATGTCTGTCGCAGGCAAAGCAGGACACGAGGGTGACGATCGACGAGGATGGCTGCCGAGCGTCGTCGATGACTGTCATGGAGGTCTGCGGAGAGGCTGAGCCTGACGATCATGCAGAGTTCATTCTCGACAGGCCGTTCATCTTCGAGATCATGAGCGCTGCCGGACTTCCGCTGTTTGTGGGCATCGTGAACGTTCCTGTGTAGAATAATGAGAAAGACCGTCCGGGAGCACCCGGGCGGTCCGTTTTTTTGTTCACCTGCTGAGCAGCTCGGCGTATGCCATGAGGAGCGGAGCTATGCCCTTTGCGTCGTTCGCGACCACGCGCTCGCTGAGATAGTACTGCGCTGTGCCGTCGCGGTATGGCGACCCTCCGAGCCCTGCCATGAGGCAGATGTTCCTCAGCACGGGGACGCCGCCGTCGGAGGTGATGAACCTCTCCGCGACAGCCGAGAGCGCAGTCTCCCCTGCCCTTGCGGAATCACTCCCGCAAACGCCCAGACGCGCTGCTTTCAGCGCAGAATAAGCAAACAGCAGCGTTCCGCTCGTCTCGGGATAATTCCCGCCGAGCTCGGGACGCGCAGGAAGCTGGAGGAGCATTCCGGCGTCCGTAATGCAGAAGGTCAGCGCAGCGATCAGGCCGCCGAGCATCTCGCCGGAGAGCTGTCCGAGGGGAGAATCCGTCCCCGCTATGCCGCAGATATCGGCAAGGCCCGCGCAGAGCCAGCCCATTGAGCGCAGCCAGAACTCGCGGGAGAGACCTGTCTGCGGGTCAGCCCACGCCTGTGTGCGGGTCTCGTCGTAGCCGTGGAAATAAAGCCCTGTGGAGCCGTCGCGCATGATGTCGCGTATATTCCCGAGCTGACATCTGATATCCTCCTCCATGCCGCTGAGCTCCGCCATGAAGGGCAGCGCCATGTATGCACCGTCAAGCCAGATCTGGCGCGGATAGAGCTCCTTGTGCCAGAAGCTGCCGCAGTCAAGGCGGGGCTGCTCCGCGATCTGCTCTGCAAGAAGCGAATATGCGGTTCGGAAGCGCTCGTCTCCGGTCTTTTTGTAAAGGCGTATGAGAGTGCGTCCGCCGTTGAGGTTATCAAGGTTGTGGTCGCTGATATTCAGCGTAGGTATGCCGCCTGCGGAATCTACATACTCCTCCGTGAAGCGCAGGACGTACTCCTCCAGACGCGCATCGTCGGTGCAGTCACTGAGCATGGTCAGTGCCGCGAGCATACAGTTGTCGATGTAGTTCCACTTTGCAGGCTTCCCGAAGATACGGCTCTCGCTGTTCCAGAGGGGGCGCTTCGGGTCGGAGGGCAGGATAAGTCCCTCTATATAGGCTTTTGCAGCAACTCCAAGCTGCTTGATAGTTGTCATCCGGTCAATCCTCCCGCGGTAATACCGCTGACGAATTTTTTCTGTGCGAGCGCGAACACGGCTATCGACGGTATCAGTCCGATTACCGACATCGCGATGACCTTGCGCTCCTCATAGCCCTGTCCTGTGCTGTCCACGGATATCCGCAGCGCGAGGGAGAGGGTATATTTTTCGGTCGAGTTTATCATGATGAGCGGCGTGAGGAAGTCGTTCATCGTCCACAGGAAGGTGAACACCGCGACCGATATTATTGCAGGGCGTATGCACGGCACGAGCACATACACGAGCGTGCGGAGCGTCCCGCAGCCGTCGATGCGTGCGGCTTCGTCAAATTCGCGCGGCACGCCCTTGAAAAACTGTATCAGTATGAACACGAACATTCCCTCGCACGCGAAAAGCGACGGCAGCGTGAGCGGGATATAGGTGTCGAGCAGACCGAGGCGGCTCCACAGCAGGTACATCGGCATGACAGTGACTATCGCCGGCATGAACATTCCGCCCATGAGGAGTCCGAAAAACAGCCTTTTCATGGGAAAGTCGAACCTCGCGAAGCCGTATGCCGTCAGCACTGACGACACCGCCGCGAAAACCGTTTTCGGGACTATCACCCTGAATGTGTTCAGGAAGTAATGCCCCATTGTGAAGCCGGTGCCGGTTCGCCACGCTCTGCGGTAGACGTCAAAGTCAAAGCTGCGCGGCATGAACCACATCGAGCTGTAGATCTCGCTGTTCTCCTTGAACGATGCGCCGATCAGCCACAGCAGAGGGTAGAGCATGAGCAGCGCGGTCAGCGTAAGGACAGCATATACGGGGAGCTTCTTCATCGTTCGTCCTCCCCTTTCCGGCGCAGCAGCACGAACATCAGCCCGACTACAGCCGCTATCGCTGCAAAGAGCGCCCACGATACCGCATTCGCGTAGCCGACGTTGCTGTAGCGGAACATCTCCTGATATATCAGCATACCGAGGGTGTAGGTCCCGCGGAGGGGTCCTCCGTCAGTGAGCATGAAGGGAGCGTTGAATTCCTGAAACGCCGCGATAGTCTGCAAAACGAGGTTAATGAAGATGACGCTCCTGAGCTGGGGCAGTGTTATCGAGAAGAACGCCCTCACCCTCCCGCAGCCGTCCACCCGCGCGGCTTCGTAGTACTCGCGGGGTATGGAGTTCAGCGCCGTGAGGAATATGACCATTGTCGAGCCGAATTCCCACAGGCGCAGCAGGACTATCATCAGCATGGCAAAACGTGAGTCGCCGTACCAGCTCACCGGCGATATCCCGAACACGCCGAGGAACTGATTCACCAGCCCCGACGACTTGAACAGGTACTGCCACATTATCACTACCGCAAGGTTAGCGCCGAGTATCGACGGTATGTAGAATACCGTCCGGAACACGCCTATCCCGCGTATCTCGCAGCTCAGCAGCAGCGCCACGAGCAGCGACACCGTCAGCTTCAGCGGGACGAGTATCAGCGCGTACCTGACAGTCACTCCCGCTGCCTGCGTGAGATCACTGTCCGCGAGCATATCGAGGTAGCTGCGCAGACCCGTGAACTCAGCCCCGCCAACGCCGCTGTAGTCCGTCATTCCGAGAATGAACGAGCTCACGAAGGGGTACAGTATGAACAGCACTGCTCCCACCGCGAACGGCAGGATCAGCAGAAGTCCCGTGTACTTGCTCACGCCGACGGGATTGCGGCAGATGTGTTTCTTCATTTCTTTATCTTCTCCAGATATTCCGTTATCGAGCTGCTCAGCTCCTGCGCAGCTTCATCGGGGTCAGACGTCCCGTAGGAGACCTTCTCGATCGCGCTGTTGCAGTACTCCTTGACGCGCGGCAGCTCCATATACGGGCTGACGGTCATGGTATCGACTGCCTCGAGCTGCTCGTCGCTCTCCTGCGCAAGTCCGCGGAGCTTCCCGCTCGCCTCAAGGCTCTCCTCTGCATAGCGCGAGGCGGGTATGCCTCTCGTCGTACCGAGTATCTGTGCGCACTGCTCGTCGTTCAGCAGGAAGTCGATGAACGCCGCCGCCTCGTCAGGGTATTTTGTCCCCTTGGAGACTGCGTACAGCAGCGAGGGCTTTATCATCCAGCCGCCCGAGCTGCCGCTGCCGTCTGTCAGGAGCGGACCCGCCTCGAGCACTCCGTCGCCGAGCACTGCCTCGTACTTCCCGACGGTGCTGCCCCATTCAAGAACTCCCGCTATCTTGCCGCCGATGAATTCCGCGGACTGGTAAAGAGCTGCGTTGCCGTCCTCGTCGGTGCGTGTCTGTATCGTGCGGATAACGTGGGCGTCCTCAAGCTCCTTATAGAAGCGCAGAGCGTTAGCGATGTCCTCCTCAGTGAAGCCGAGGGTGCCGTCCATGCTGATGAACTGTCTGCCTGTTTTCTGCTGGATATAGACCACGGCAAGGTACCACGCGGTACCGCCGGACTGGATATCGAGGTCGAGCGGATAGAGCTCCTCCCTGCCGAAGACCTCACCCAGCGCAAGAAGCTCGTCCCACGTTGATGGATAGTCCGCGCCGAGCCTCGCGTAGACGTCGGAATTGTAGAACAGACTGCGTCCGCTGACCGAGACCGTCACTGCATTGAGCCTGCCGTTCACTCTGCCGAAGGAGAGCATATCCTCGCCGAAGCCGGAGAGGTCAAGCGTATCGGTGAGTGCGCCGAGGTCGTAGAAGCCTGTCCCGTCCGGGGAGAGCGTGATGAGCCAGTCATAGTTTATCTGCATGACGTCGGGCTCAGTTCCGCCGCTGACCTGTGCGGAGACCTTTTCAGTCCAGCCGTCCCAGCCGCCGTACTCAGGGACTATCCCGATATCCGGGTGGAGCTCGTTCCAGAGCTCAATAGCCTCGAGGGTAGCCTCATGGCGGTCGTCGCCGCCCCACCACGAGAATCGGAGGGTGCATTTATCCAGTTTTCCGTCGGGCGGAGTTACAGCGGATCTGCTGCCGCTCCCGCAGGCAGAGAGCGCAAGCGCACAGCACACTGCTGCGGCTTTGGAAAATATTTTTTTCATACTCTCAGTACCTCAAAATAATAATGATATTACATTATATCACACGGAGCGCAGAATTGCAAGAATTTCCGTGAAAATCCGCGCGGGAATATGTAGGGCGGCAATTAGCCGCCCGTTTTTCAGATCGTTCCTGTAATGACAAGCGTGCTCACGCCGGGCTGGACTGCCCATGCGCCTGTATCCGGATCCTGCGTGTAGGTCGCTGCCGGGACTGTCACAGAGCCGGCTGTGCTCACAAACTCTCCCGTTGATTCGGCGTAGGTGTAGTCGGTGCCTGCTGTCCACGCGGCTCCGTTGAACTGCGCAGTCAGACCGTTGAGTACGGGAGTGAAGGTATCGCTGAAGATAACGCTGTCCTCAGCGGAAGCCTCAGTGTTGCCGTAGTTCTGGATAATGAAGGTGTAGGTCACCTCACCGTTCTCCTCGACCTGCGTCGGCGAGAGAGACTTGCTGATCGCGAGGTCGGGTGCTCCGGCGGGAGCTGTCTCCGCGGAAGCCGTCAGTGCTGTGAAGCCTGTTCCGCTTATCTCGGCGGTGTTGGTCATGCTGCTGCCGGCTGTCGGAGGTGCGAACTCATTCGCGCGGGCTGCATAGAGCACGAGTGCTGAGCCGCCTGCCGGCACGCTGATGCCTGTGATAGTCAGCGGAGACTCCGCAGCGACCGTCGGAGCTGTCTGGAGCACACCGTTGACATAGTATGCCGCAGTCCCCTCGACATAGGTGAGCGGGACTACCTCCGCCGCGCCCTCGGAGGGTGCGTATGCACCGAGGTCATCGGTTATCGTTATATCCGTGAACGCCGCAGAGCCGCTGTTCACAAGGCTTATCACGAACACGTTCTCGCCGCCGGGAGTATAGGTGCCGCTCACTGCGTTCTTCTCCGCGGAGAGCACCTCTATCATCTCGCCGACCGTGATATTCGAGCTCGCGATCGTGCCGTTATAGGAAAGTGTAGCCTGATTGTAAAATGCTGCCATATTTATTCCTCCTCTGTTTTGCTGAGGCATTGCCTCAATGCATAATATGCCTCAGCGTACAACGACGTCACACGTTTTCACAAAAGCGTCATCTATGTGAAAAATCTTTCACATATTCTTTCCAAAACTTCTACATACACTGCAAATTAATATCACAAACGGGAAATATAATAAAAACATCGAAGGAGCACAGAGCTCCTGAATATGCGAAAAGGAAAGTGAACAGCTATGTATGAGTTCGATAATAATAACAGCAATATGATGAATGACATCACAGAAACGGAGGCAAACAATATGAACAGGTTTAACAGCAGCAAAGGCTTCTGCACGGATTCTCCCGCACCCAAGAAAAAGAAGAAGCACACTGCTCTCAAGATAACAGCTTCCCTCATGGCAATGGCTCTCGTATCCGCAGGCTCTATCGGGATCTACTCTCAGGTAGCGCCGATGTTCAATAATGAAACGTCCTACACAGAAGTATCTGACAAAAGCACAGACGATGACGACAGCGGCGTTATCAAGCTTTCCAGTGCTGAGAGCGTCAGCCTCATCAAGACCTCCGAGTCAGAGGGCGACGTGCTCTCCACAGAGGACGTCGTTGAAAAGCTGCTCCCGTCGGTAGTCGGCATTGAATCGAATTTCACTTACACCTCGCAGAGCAGCAGCGGCTACTACTACGGCTACGGCTTCAACTACGGCACTCCCTCCACCCAGCAGGCTACGGCGACCGGAACAGGCGTCATCATCACTGAGAACGGCTACATCGTTACCAACGCTCACGTTATCTATGACAGCGAGTACGGCGGCGGTCTTGCGGATTCCGTTTCGGTCATCGTCAACGACGGCACAAGCTACGACGCTGAGGTCATCGGCTACGACACTGACTGCGATATCGCCGTCCTCAAAATAAACGAGACAGGCCTCACCGCTGCCGAGTTCGGTGACAGCGATTCGCTCAAGCTCGGTCAGGACGTCGTTGCGATCGGCAATCCGCTCGGCTTCGAGCTCATGGATACAGTAACAAGGGGCATCGTTTCGGGTCTTAACAGAAACGTAACGATCAACGACAAGTCGATGAACCTTATCCAGACCGACGCGGCTATCAACTCCGGCAACTCCGGCGGTCCGCTCATCAATATGTACGGTCAGGTCATCGGCATCAATTCCTCGAAGATGTCCAGCTCCTACTCGATAATGGGCTCCTCTGAGGCAAGCATCGAGGGTATCGGCTTCGCTATCCCCTCCGATCAGGTAATGACCATCGTTGACGACCTCATGAAGTACGGCTACGTCACAGGCAAGCCGCAGCTCGGTATAAGCTGTCAGGACGTAACGGAGAGCGTCTCCCAGATGTACAATCTCCCTGTGGGAGTCTATGTCACAGACGTGAGCAAAGGCAGCGCTGCCGATAAGGCTGGTCTCGAGGTGGGCGACGTCATCACTGCCGTTGACGATACAGAAGTGAGCACATCATCTGAACTCGTCGCCGAAAAGAACAAGCACTCCGCCGGAGATAAGATCGAACTGACCTTTATCCGCAACGGAAAGGAAAAGACCGTCAAGGTAACTCTTGATGAAGTAAAAAACGAGGACTGATGCTTTTTCATCTTCTTCATACCAAAAGGACCGTTTCCGCAGAGAGACGGTTCTTTTTTATTCAGAAACTCCATTGACAAGCGCGCGTTTTGACTGTATAATTGTATATATTTAAAAAGTCCGGTACCTCAGCCGGCAACAAGGAGTTTGAAAAATGGATAAGAACGACAGATCTTACGCTCTCGCGGCGGAGCTCACCTCAAAGCTCACGCTCGGCGAGAAGCTGTCCCTGCTGTCCACTCATCACCACGCAGTGGAACGGCTCGGAATGAAGGAATTCTACATCGGTCAGGAGGTCGCCCGTGGCTTCGTAGGCAGAGAGCCCGAGCACTATTCCACCGTTTTCCCGCAGCCTATCGGTCTCGCGGGGACGTTCGACAGAGAGCTCATGCGCGAGCTCGGCGAGATAGCCGGGAACGAGTGCAGGGCATTCTACAACAAGACCAAGACCGGCGGGTGTTGTGTGTGGGGTCCGACCGTAGATATGGAGCGTGATCCGCGCTGGGGCAGAAACGAGGAGGCTTACGGCGAGGACGTCTTCCTCGCTGGCGAGATGACCGCTGCGTATACCTCCGCTATGGCAGGCGACAACGGCACATACCTCAAAACTATCCCCACTCTCAAGCACTTCTGCGCGAACAACTCCGAGGAGTCGCGCGTCAAGGGCAATTCCTTCCTCCCTCTCCGCCTCAAATACGAATACTACTACGCGGCTTTCATGAACGCGATACGCTTCGGCGGCGCAAAGAGCGTCATGACGGCGTACAACGAGATAAACGGCATTCCCGCGATGCTCAATCCCGAGCTGAAAACTGTCCTCAAGGACAAGTGGGGACTGTGGTTCGCTGTGACTGACGGCGGTGACTTCAGCCAGACCGTGACCTCCCACCGCTACTGCGACAGCCACGCAGAGGTCATCGCGGAGGCGCTCAAAGCCGGCTGCGACACCATGACCGACATCGACTCCCTCGTGAAAAGGTCTGCGGAAAAGGCGCTCGAACGAGGTCTGCTCACCGAGGAGGACATCGACGAGACAGTGAGAAACGTCCTATACGCGCGCTGCAGGCTGGGGCATTTCGCCGACGACTGCCCCTATGATTCCATCACCTACGATGACGTCGATACCGCTCAGTCGCAGGAGATCAACCTCCGCGCGGCGCTCGAGCAGATAACGCTGCTGAAAAACGACGGCACCCTCCCGCTGCGCGATATTTCCGGGAAGATCGCTGTCTGCGGTCCTCTTGCGGACGAGGTGCTGAGGGATTGGTACACAGGTACACCGCGGGAGACTGTGTCCGTTCTGGAGGGCATGAGGGCGGAGTTCACGCAGTGCGAGATCGTCCACGACAGTCTGTGGGACATCGTCGCTGTAAGGGCGTCGAACGGGAAATATCTCTCCGTGAAAGACGACGGGACTGTTTCTGCGGATGCTGATATCCCGGGCGAAAGCGAGCTTTTCGAGCTTCAGGACTGGGGCGAGGGCTGGGTGAACCTGTTCTCCGTGAAGCACAGGCGCTACCTGCGCAACACCGACGGCAGGCTCATGCTCCACAACCGCGGGATCTACGACTGGTTCACGCGGGAGACCTTCAACCTTTTCCCGCACGAGACCACCGGAAAGACCGTCATCGAGGAATACCTCGGGCACCAGCGGCTCACTCTCAGTGGGGATCAGCTCAGCTTTGAGCCGGGCAGGACAGTCCGGAGCGAGGGACTGTTCAGCGTCGAGACTGTCAGCTCCGGCACGGATAGAGCCTGTAAAATAGCCGCTGAATGCGGCGCGGCGATCTACTGCACGGGCAACTGTCCGGTGCAGGTCGCGAAGGAGTGCTTCGACCGCAGGACCCTCGCGCTGAACGTTCAGCCGGACATGGCGCTGGAGCTGAATGAACTGAATCCGCACACGGTCATGGTCATCGTTTCGAGCTATCCGTACTCCATAAACCGCGAGGACAAGGCGCTCCCGGCGATATTGTGGACGTCCCACGCGGGTCCTCATCTCGGAACGGCGGTCGCACGGACGCTCAGCGGGAAGAGCGCCCCCGCAGGACGCCTCGCGCAGACGTGGTACAGGAGCGAGCTCGACCTGCCGGATATCAATGACTACGACATCGAGTCCGCGGGGACAACGTATATGTACTTCCGCGGCGAGCCGCTTTACCCGTTCGGTTTCGGGCTGTCCTACGCGGATTTCAGGTACTCCGACCTCAGAGTGCGGAGGACGTCTGACGGCGCGGAGGCGCTCGTGGACGTCGAGAACATCTCCGGCACGGACAGCGCGGAGGTCGTGCAGATATACTTCACCGTGCGCGATTCGGAGGTCACACGTCCGCTGAGGAAGCTGTGCGGCTTCACGCGTGTTTTCCTTGGATCAGGCGAAAAACAGACCGTCCGAGTGGAGATCCCGGAGCATATTTTGCAGATATACGACGTCCGCAGCGGCGAGATGATGACCGAGGGCGGAGCATACACGTTCTTTGCGGGGCGGTCGTCCGCGGACATTCGCGCGCAGGCTGATCTCGCAGTCGAGGGAAAAAAGCTCTCGCTGCGCGGAAGGAATTTTAATGCACAGAGCTTCGACAAGGCGCACGGCATTAGCATTTTCTGGTCACGCAGGCTCAGTACCAATTATGTACGGGGCACGGCGTGGGACTGCGGTCTCACATACAGTGGGATAGACTTCACCGGCTGCACGAAGGTGAAGCTGAGTGCGGCGGCAGTCACAGGCAGCGGAACGATATATGCCGATATATGTGGAAAGAAGACGAGCGTCAGCATTTTAGCGAGTGACAGCTTCGACGACTTCGCGGAATATGAGATTGCCATACCGGAGGGAGTGTCAGGTATCGGGGCGCTTGAGATATGTCTGCCGGAGTTCATGGCAGTCATGGATATAACGATAGAATAGCACAAAACAGACAGCCGCAGGAGGACGAACGGAGCTCCTGCGGCTTTTTGTCTGCGAAAAATATTGACAATCCGTGAAAAAGTTTGTATAATTGTTATAGAAAAATGTAAAAGGAGGGATCCCTCTGAAACTCAAAAAAATGGCTGCGGCACTCCTCTCTGCGCTGCTCTCCCTCACGGCAGCGCAAATGCCTGCAAGCCTTGAAACACCGGCATTTGCCGCTTCCGACAGCGTTACCTTCACACAGTTCGACAGCTCCGTAAACGGCGGCGAACCGATACGCGGGGTGGACATCTCGTCGATAATCGCGATCGAGAACGCGGGGGTCGTGTTCTGCGACGATCTCGGCAACGAGCAGGACATCTTCAAGACACTCGCTGAGCACGGCGTGAACTACATTCGCGTGCGCGTCTGGAACGACCCCTATGACAGCTCCGGAAACAGCTACGGAGGCGGAAACAATGACGTCTACACAGCGGGTCTCATCGGGGCGCGCGCCGCAAAATACGGCATGAAGCTCCTCGTCGATATCCAGTACTCCGACTTCTGGGCTGACCCTGCCAAGCAGACCCGCCCGAAATACTGGGCTGAGCACGACCTTGACACCCTCGGCGGAGAAATATACAAGTGGACAACGTGGGTGCTGACCTCCGTCACTGAAGCCGGCGGCGACATCGGCATGGTGCAGGTCGGCAACGAGACCAACTGCCACTTCTGCGGCGAGGACGATATGTACAGCATCTGCAAGCTGTTCGCGAGCGGCAACAAGGCTGTCCGCGACTTCGACAGCAGTATCCTCATCGCGCACCACTTCGCTGACCCCTCGACCGGAAACTACCCATGGTACGCGAAGGTCATGGACGAATGCGGGCTCGATTACGATGTTTTCGCGACGTCCTACTACCCGTACTGGCACGGCACGACCGATAACCTCACCTCCGTGCTCAAGAATATCGGCGACACCTACGGCAAGTACGTCATGGTCGCGGAGACCGCCTACCCCTACACCAGCGACGACGGCGACACCTTCGGGAACGTCGTTTCTGCGTCCTCCGCCGACTGTGAGTTCAGGTACGATATATCAGTTGAAGGTCAGGCGCAGTGCCTCACGGACGTTTTCCAAGCTGTCGCGGACACCGGAAAATGGGGACTGGGAGCGTTTTACTGGGAGCCTGCGTGGCTCGGAGTCCCGGGGCTGTCGTGGGAGGAGCAGATTCAGCTGTGGGAGCAGTACGGCTCCGGCTGGGCGACCGCCAGTGCTGCCGGCTACGACCCGGACGTCACCGGAACAGGAGGCTCGTCCTACGACAATCAGGCGCTGTTCGATTTCAGCGGGAAGCCTCTCGCTTCGCTCGACGTTTTCAGCCGCGTCTATCCGCAGACTGAGCGGGTCTTCCTCCGTGACGGCAGTGAGATAGCCGAGGGCGCCTACAGGATAAAAAACGCTGAGACGGGTCTGTATCTTACGGTCGCAAACGCCGACGGCCGCGCCGGCGGAAACGTTATCCAGTACTCCGCTGACGGTGCCGCTGACTACAACACATGGTTCATCAAGTCTGCCGACGACGGCTACTACTTCCTTTATTACGGCGCTGACGACAGTGGTCTGCTGCTCGATCTCGACAGCGGCAAGCCGGACGACCGCACGAATATCGGTATCTACACCCGCACGGACAGCGACGCACAGCTGTTCAAATTCGTGGCGCAGGACGACGGCTCGTACCTCATTGTGACCGGCTCCAGCAAGGACAGGAGCGCGGTCGGGGTCTCAGGCTCGGGGGACGGCGCGAACGCTCACCAGCTCCGTGTCGACGGGAGCAGATCCCAGACGTGGGTACTCGAGCCCGTCGAGGAGTACAGTATTTCCGGCGACCTGAACGGCGACGAAGTTATAGATATTTTCGACCTTATCCTCATGCGGCAGTGTCTTGTCAGTCATGAATTCCCCGACGCGGCGGACGCAAACGGCGACGGCTCAGCGAATGTCGCAGATCTCGTCACCTTGCAGAGCTTTATCCTCGGCATGAAGGGCATGAGTCTGCACGAGCACGGCACACCGAGGAATACGATATTCCCGAGGATCTGAATATGCGAAGAGCTCCCCTTACGGGGAGCTCTTTTTATACATTGAACCTGAACAGAACGATATCTCCGTCCTGCATGACATACTCCTTGCCCTCAAGGCGGACAAGTCCCTTTTCCTTCGCAGCAGCCATCGTGCCGCACTCCATGAGGTCATCGAAGGAGATGACCTCCGCGCGGATAAAGCCCTTCTCGAA
>JAFRXR010000179.1 GCA_017443395.1 Ruminococcus sp.
GTCATCGAGCGGAATGGCGTTGATGTCGAAATCGGGCTCAGTACGGTGTATCTCATTGACCGTGTCACGGATAATAGTGAGGTTACGCAGCCCGAGAAAGTCCATTTTTAGCAGACCGAGTGACTCCAGCACGCCCATAGTGTACTGCGTGATTATCGTGTCATCACTCTTCTGCAGCGGCACGAGGTCACTCAGCGGAACAGCCGAGATGACCACACCCGCAGCGTGAGTGGAGGTATGACGCGGCATACCCTCGAGATTCAGAGCAGTGTCGATGAGCTTCCTGACCTGCCTGTCTGTGCGGTAAAGTGACGCGAGCTCGTCGGAGCTTTTCAGTGCCTGTGCAAGCGTATCACGCGGGTCGATCTGCTTTGCCACGCGATCGCAGAGCTGGTACGGAAGCTTCATCACCCTGCCCACGTCACGGACAGCCGCACGAGCCTTCAGCGTATCGAACGCGATTATCTCGGAGACCTTGTCCGCGCCGTACTTCCGCACGACATAATCCTTGACGCTCTGCCTGCCCTCGATACAGAAGTCGATGTCGAAATCGGGCATACTCACGCGCTCCGGATTGAGGAATCGCTCGAAGAGCAGCTTGTATTTGATAGGATCTATGCCGGTTATCCCGATACAGTACGCACAGAGACTTCCCGCCCCTGACCCTCGCCCGGGACCGACAGGAACGTTATGCCCGCGGGCATAGCGGATAAAATCCCACACGATGAGGAAGTAGTCCGTGTAGCCCATTTTCGTGATGACCGATAGCTCGTACTCCATGCGCTCCGTGACCTCAGCCGGCGGTGAGCTGCCGTACCGCTCGATCAATCCTTTCTGACAAAGCTCGCGGAAGTACATCTCGTTGTCCGTAACGCCCTCAATAGTGAACTTCGGCAGCTTTATCTCGCCGAATTCAAACTCCACATCACACCGCTCCGCGATCTTTACCGTGTTCGCAAGCGCCTCCTCGTGACCCTTGAACAGCGCAGCCATTTCGTCCGCGGACTTGACATAGAACTCGTCCGTCTCGAAGCTCATTCCGTTCGGCTCGCCGAGGGTCTTGCCGGTCTGGATGCACAGCAGGATATTCTGCGTCTCGGAATCCGTTTTCCTGAGGTAGTGACAATCGTTTGTCGCAGCGAGCGGGATACCCGTCTCCCTCGACAGCTTATAGAGCAGCGGCAGTATCTTTTTCTCGTCCCCGATACCGTGATCCTGAACCTCAATGAAATAGTTATCCCTGCCGAAAACGCCCTGATAATACAGCGCACACTCCTTCGCAGCAGCATAGTTCCCGCTGAGCAGCTTCCTCGGTATCTCACCCGCAAGACACCCGGACAGGCATATCAGCCTGCCGTGGTACTTTTCGAGCAGCTCGCGGTCAACACGAGGGCGGTTGTAGAAGCCCTCGATGCTCGCGAACGAGACCAGCTTGACGAGATTACGATAGCCCTCATTGTTCTCGCACAGGAGGACAAGATGATAGGGCGAGCTGTCCGTCCTGCCGTCCTTGTCATGACGAGAGCGCGGCGCGACGTACACCTCGCAGCCGATTATGGGCTTGATACCGTTCGCACTCGCCTCATTCCAGAACTCCACTGCCCCGTACATATTCCCGTGATCTGTGACAGCGACCGCAGTCTGCCCGAGCTCCTTTATACGCGGAAAAAGCTCCTTGATCCGGCACGCGCCGTCGAGGAGACTGTATTCTGTATGCAGATGAAGATTGACAAATCCGCTCTGTTCCATCACGCACCACCCCCGCGTATCTCGTCCGCGAGCTTCGCGAGCCGCTGAAAGCGGTGATTCACACCCGAGCGGCTGATCGGCACGGACAGGCTCTCCCCTATCTCCTGCAAGCTCATGTCGATGTTGTCGAGACGCAGCTCCGCGACCTCGCGCAGCTCAGACGGCAGACTGTCGAGCCCGTTCGTCTGCTCGATGAGCCTTATATCCTCTATCTGACGCATAGCAGCATTTACGACCTTGTCGATGTTCGCGGAATCGCAGTTCGCGATACGGTTGGCCTTATTGCGCACGTCCTTGAAGATCTTCACATTCATGAGGTCGAGGGTACACTGCTGTGCGCCGATAAAGGTCAGCGTGTCCTCGATAGACTCACTTCCCTTGATATAGACGATATACTGTCCCCTGCGCTGCACAGTCCCCGCAGTGACGCCTATGTCACCGAGCAGCAAGACGAGCTCCGCAGCGAGTCCCTCCTCGGGGACGATGAACTCAAGGTGGTACTCCTTTGAGGGGTCATTGACGCTCCCGCAGGAAAGGAATACTCCCGCCGCA
The DNA here is from genome assembly GCA_017443395.1 of Ruminococcus sp. GTDB lineage: Bacteria > Bacillota > Clostridia > Oscillospirales > Ruminococcaceae > Ruminococcus. The sequence continues at coordinate 2,302 of JAFRXR010000179.1, forward strand.
AAGACCCCGAGGCTGCTCGTTGATATTATCTCCTGATCTATGGAGCGTACCCCGTTCTTGAGCCTGAACTTACGGCTTGCCTCCGTGAGCACCTCCGGAGCTGTAATGTCGTAGGAATATAGCACAGAACCGCTCCTGCGGGTGTTCTTGGTACACTCGGGAGCGAACCTCAGCACGCTCTCAAATAGCGACCGGAACATCTCCGCGGAGGTCTGGCTCTCGCTCTGGAAGCAGATATGCCCCGGCTCAGCCGTCCTGCCGAAAAGTATCATACCGTAAAGACAGGCGAAGCGCTTGTCCTTGTCATTTATAGAGGCACAGATCTCGTTTCTCACGTCGTTGGAAAAGGACATCTCATCAACTCCGTTCATGAATAATCCGCATACATAAGTATGCGGATATTTTCAGACTTTTTTATCTCTGGTTATATCGCGGTGATATTTCTGGACCCTGTACTGCTTGTCCGTGAGGTGCTTTGCCATAAGCTCCGCGAAGGTGATCGAGCGGTGCTTGCCGCCAGTACACCCGAAAGCGATAACGAGCTGGCTCTTGCCCTCATGAACGTAGAGCGGCAGCAGAAAATCCACAAGATCCTCGAACTTTTTCAGCAGGGTCTGCGACTGCTCGAAGCTCATGACGTAATCCTGCACGCACGCCTCACAGCCCGTGTGACCGCGCAGCTCCTCGATGTAGAAGGGGTTCGGCAGACATCTCACATCGAATACAAGATCAGACTCAGTCGAAACGCCGTACTTGAACCCGAACGACATGACCTTGATGAGCATAGAATCCGTCGTATTATCGAGGAAGATCTCGCGGATCTCCTCACCAAGCTGTGCAGTGCTCAGACGGGACGTTTCGATATAATAATCCGCGATCGCCTGCAGCGGCTGGAGCTGCTCACGTTCCAGCTGGATCGCCTCTGGGAGCGAGCTGCACCGTTCGGCAAGCGGATGGCGGCGGCGTGTTTCCTTGTAACGGCGCAGCAGGATCTCATCGGACGCTTCGGTGTAGATCACCTTCAGCTGTTCGTGAAGCTCGCTGCGAAGGGATTTGAGCGTTGTATACACATCCGCGAACATATCGCCGGTGCGGATATCGAC
>JAFRXR010000180.1 GCA_017443395.1 Ruminococcus sp.
ACGGGGAGGTTGATGATGACCTTGTCGTCCGGAGCCGGCTGCCATACATCGAGGACTGCATTGCAGACCTCAAGGGCGAATTCGGGCTCGGTGCCGGTGAAGCTCTCGGGCGAGTACTCGAACCTGTAATTGCCCTCACAGCGCTCGCGGTACTTTCTGCAGAGCTTCGCGCCCTCCACGGCGATAGCCTTTATCTCCTCCTTCGACTTGCGGAAGACCTGCTCCCGCTGAGCTGCGGAGGTGGAGTTGTAGAGGTGGACTATCGCGTTCTTGCAGCCGCGCAGAGCCTCGAAGGTCTTTTCGATTATGTGCTCGCGGGACTGCGTGAGCACCTGTATCGCGACGTCATCGGGAATAAGCTCCTGCTCGATGAGTGCGCGGCAGAACTCGTATTCGGTGTCCGAAGCTGCCGGGAAGCCAATTTCTATCTCCTTGAAGCCGATCTCCACCAGCTTGCTGAAGAATTCGAGCTTCTCGCCGAGACTCATGGGGGTTATGAGCGCCTGATTGCCGTCGCGCAGGTCTACGCTGCACCACTGCGGGGCGCGGTCGATGTAGGAGCGCTGAGCCCATTTCATCGCGGTCTGCGGCGCTTCAAAGAACTGCCGCGTGTACTTCTGGGTGTTTTTCATAAAAAATACCTCCGTTCCGATCCGTTTGAAAGCTGCATAAGAGCAATAAAAAAGTCTCCTCCATGCAGTGCATGGAAGAGACGAAGCTGAATCTTACTCCGTGGTACCACTCTTCTTGACGTATGATACGCCCACTCGTCTGCGTCGGATCAACGCATATCTCTGTAACGGGAGAGCCCGTTCAAGCCTACTCTGCCGCGTACTGTCATTCCAGACCGTGCGCCCGTCCAGACCACACCGCCCTTCCAGACCACACCGTCCTCTCAGACCGCGCCGCCCTTCCGGACCGCACCCGCCGCTTTCAGCCGACTGCTCAGGGAGGAGCTATGGCCTGCGTCCGTCTGCTGCCTTCCACCTCCCGGCAGCTCTCTGTGAAGACCTTTACAGGCTTTGTTTCCCTTCATCGCATTTTGGTGATTCCCATAATAGCACGTTTTGCACGGTTTGTCAAGTGGTATGAGAAAAATTATGCCCAAGCTGACGATTTCCCGCCCGGAATTGCCCCGCTCATAAAGTGAGGTTGTGCATATTGACATAAAATTGCAGGAAAATTTGTAAATTCCGCCGGATTCTATTGACACGGGCGGGCGTATTTGTTATAATGACTGTGTAGCGTTATCTGACGCTGCCTATGAGATAGATACAAAAATAACAAAGGAGACCCGGCTCAATACGCCGGAAATATCATGATAAGCAAAAGAGACCGGTATAAAAGAATAATATCCCTCAGTCTCGCGCTCATTCTGCTCGGTATCCTCACGGGCACCTTCGCCTTCGTGTGGTACACATACTACAGCGAGACCATAGTCCTGCCGTTCTACCGGCGAGGCAACTGGGTGCTCATCGGAATATACTGCCTGCTGACCGCTCTGTTCTTCAAGGCGTACGGCGGCTTCAAGGTGGGCTACCTCAAAAAGACTGATATGCTGTACTCGCAGCTGATCTCGATGGTGTGCGTGAACTTCGTCGCTTACTTCATGATCAGCCTTATCGGACGTGACTTCATGCGCGCGATGCCGATATTCCTGATGACCTTCGCCGACTTCGGATTCATATCCATATGGACGGTCGTGTCGGGGTGGTTCTACTTCCTGATATACCCCCCGAGGAAGCTCATCATCATCTATGGCAGCCACCAGGCTGCGTCGCTCGTGCTCAAAATGAGCCAGCGCGTGGACAAGTACATGATCTGCGAGTCAGTCAGCATAAACGAGCCCGAGGACTATATCCTCGAGCAGATAATGAAGTACGAGGGCGTCATAATCTGCGATATCCCGGCAGGTACGCGCAACGACCTCCTGAAATTCTGCTTCCGCAACAACGTCAGGGCATACATAGCTCCCAAGATATCGGACATAATCGTAAGAGGCGCGGAGGATATCCGCCTGTTCGATTCGCCGCTGCTGCTCTGCCGCAACTACGGGCTGGACTTCGAGCAGCGCTTCTTCAAGCGGGTGTTCGACATCGTATTCTCGCTCATCGCGATAATACCCGCCTCGCCGTTCATGCTCATATCCGCGATAGCGGTCAAGCTCTACGACGGCGGACCGGTGCTGTACAAGCAGAAGCGCCTCACTATCGACAACAAGGAGTTCTACGTCTATAAGTTCCGCAGCATGATAGTTGACGCGGAAAAGAACGGCGTCCCGCAGCTCGCTTCCGAGGAGGACGACCGCATAACCCCTGTGGGCAGGGTGCTCAGAAAGTTCCGTATCGACGAGTTCCCGCAGCTCTTCAACATTCTCAAGGGTGAGATGTCCGTAGTCGGACCGCGCCCGGAGCGTCCCGAACTGACTGAGGAATACATGAAGGAAATGCCCGAATTTGACTTCCGCCTGAAGGTAAAGGCGGGTCTGACCGGCTATGCGCAGGTCACGGGCGTGTATGACACCTCTCCCTACGACAAGCTGAAAATGGATCTCATGTACATCGAGAACTACTCGCTGCGCATGGACCTCCAGATAATATTAATGACCCTGAAAACTATGCTCTTCCCCGGCAAGACCAACGCAGAAACAGAAGAGGGCGTGCTGCCGTTCACGGAGAGCAGGAAAGAGGAGAACGACAAATGAAGATAACAGCAGTCATCATGGCAGGCGGCAGAGGCGAGCGTTTCTGGCCAAAAAGCAGGAACACCTGTCCCAAGCAGTTCCTTTCGCTCACAAAGGACGGTCTGACCATGATACAGAAGACCGTGAAGAGGCTCGAGCCGCTCGTTTCGGCTGAGGACGTCTACATCGTCACCAATGCCGCTTACACCGACCTCGTTGCTGAGCAGCTCCCGGACGTCCCGCAGGAGAATATCCTCGCGGAGCCCTGCGCAAGGAACACCGCTCCCTGCATAGCCTTCGCGGCGGCGGTCATCAGCAGGAAGTACGACGACGCGATAATGCTCGTACTGCCCTCAGATCACCTCATCGGCTACGAGGACATCTATGTGAACACCCTCAAAAAGGCGATAGCAGTCGCCAAGGAGGACAAGAACCTCGTGACTATCGGTATCACCCCGACCTACCCCGAGACCGGCTACGGCTACATCAACTTCGGTGAGGAGAACGGCAGTGCATACGCAGTTGAGCGCTTCGTCGAAAAGCCCGACCGCGCGACCGCAAAGCAGTACCTCAAGTCCGGAAAGTACCTCTGGAACAGCGGTATGTTCGTGTGGAAGATAAGCTCCATAATGAGCAACCTCAGGAAGTTCATGCCGTCGGTATACGAGGGCGCGCTCCGCATAGGAGAGGCTTTCGGCACCGACAATTACACATACACCCTCGTCAACGAGTTCGAGGCTTTCCCGAGCGAGTCCATCGACTTCGGCATCATGGAGAAGGCTGAGGACATATTCACTATCCCCGGCAGCTTCGGCTGGGACGACGTGGGCAGCTGGCTCGCTGTTGAGCGTATAAACGAGACCGACGACGACAAGAATTATATTGAAGGAGACGTCATCTCCGTCGGTACGGAGCGCTCCACCATTGTCGGCGGGAAGCGCCTTGTGGCGGCTATCGGCATCGAGGATCTCATCATCGTCGATACGGACGACGTTCTGCTCGTCTGCTCGAAGAACAACACCCAGGACGTCAAGCAGGTCATTGCCCAGCTCAAGGAACAGGGCAGGAACGAGCTTGTATAATGCGTAATGCTTAATGCGTAATTCGTAATTACAAAAAGTGTTATGATCGTCGGCGCAGCCGACACCGATAATTACGCATTACGAATTCCTAATTACGAATTAAATCCAAAAGGAGAAATAATTATGAAAAATGCACTTATCACCGGTATCACAGGTCAGGACGGCTCCTATCTCGCTGAGCTGCTCCTCGAAAAGGGCTATAACGTTTACGGTATCTGGAGAAGAAAGGCTACCGTTGACTACGGCAACATCGCCCACCTCAAGGACAAGGTACACCTCATCTATGCAGATATGACCGACCCCGTGTCCCTCATCTCCGCTATGAGGATATCGCAGGCTGATGAGGTATACAACCTCGCTGCGCAGTCCTTCGTCGCTACGAGCTGGGACACTCCCCTCGGCACTGCTGACATCGACGCTATCGGCGTTACGAATATGCTCGAGGCTATCCGTATCGTGAAGCCCGAGGCTCACTTCTATCAGGCTTCCACCTCCGAGATGTTCGGTCTCGTGCAGGAGATACCCCAGAAGGAGACCACTCCCTTCTATCCGAGAAGTCCGTACGGCGTAGCAAAGCTCTACGGTCACTGGATAACCAAGAACTACCGCGAGAGCTACGGTATGTTCGCGTGCTCCGGTATCCTATTCAATCACGAGAGCGAGCGCCGCGGACTTGAATTCGTTACAAGAAAGATAACAGACGCCGTTGCACGAATAAAGCTCGGCGTTCAGGACTGCGTGGAGCTCGGAAATATGGACTCCAAGCGTGACTGGGGCCACTCCAAGGACTATGTCCGCGCGATGTGGCTCATGCTCCAGCAGGATACTCCCGATGACTACGTTATCGCTACAAACGAGACCCGAACTGTCCGCGAGTTCGTCGAGACCGCATTCGGTCATGTCGGCATAGAGATCGAGTGGAAGGGCTCAGGCGTTGACGAGGTCGGCATAAACAAGGCGAACGGCAAGACCGTAGTCAAGGTCAACAAGAAGTTCTTCCGCCCCGCAGAGGTGGACATACTCCTCGGCGACCCCGCAAAGGCTGAGTCCAAGCTTGGCTGGAAGCGTGATATCTCGTTCTCCGAGCTCGTTGAGCGCATGGTGAAGAACGACCTCGACCGCGTCCGGAAGGAGATAAAGGTCAAGGAAATAGTCGGCTAAATATCAGCAAAAACAGGTGGACTGCTGTCCGCCTGTTTGATTAGGAGCAGAAACATGAGAATTACCTTCGACGCAGGTCCGCTCGTCGCCGAAAGACTGACCGGCATTGGCTGGTGCGAGGTCGGACAGACGACGGCGATGCCGGAGCTGTACCCCTCCGACAGATACGAATACAGCTTCTTTACGAGCGGCAAGCCGGAGCGCAGAGAGCGTGTCCGCGCGATAGCCGGGAAGAAGCTGCACCTCAACTCCTCCTCGTTCTCGGGGTATATCTACCGCGCCGCGAGCACTTTCCTGCCGGTGCCGTATTCGTTTTTCTTCGGCAGGAAGTCGGACGTCACGCACTTCTTCAACTACATCATACCGCCGCTTGTCCGCGGGAAAAAGGCCGTGACGGTACACGACATGGTCTACAAGGCATTCCCGGAGACCGTCCGCGGCAGGACCATGCTCATGCTGAACCTCGGGCTGAAGAACTCCATGCGCCGTGCTGATGTGATAGTCACGGATTCCGAGTTCTCGAGGTCGGAGATCATCAAGTACTTCCCTAAATACAGGGGAAAGATAAGGGTAGTGCCGTGCGGAGTGGACACAAAAAAGTTCCGCCCCTGCGAGCAGCCCGAACGTATCCCGGAGGTGAAGAAGTCGCTCGGCATAGAGGGCGAGTACTTCCTCTACCTCGGCACGATAGAGCCGCGCAAGAACCTTGAAAGGCTCATCGAAGCGTATGACATCTTCGCAAAGCGCACCGAAAACGCTCCCAAGCTCGTGCTCGCGGGCGGAAAGGGCTGGCTCGACAGCGGTATCTACGGCAAGGTCGAGGCGCTCGGTCTGACCGACAGGGTCATCTTCACGAAGTACGTCCCCTCCGAGGACATGAACCCGCTGATGTGCGGTGCGCTGGCATTCGTATTCCCGTCGCTCTATGAGGGCTTCGGTATGCCGCCTCTTGAGGCTATGGCGTGCGGAGTTCCCGTGCTGACGAGCGGCGAGGCTTCGCTCCCGGAGGTCACGGGCGACTGCGCCGTCATCTGCGACGCATACTTCCCGGAGAGCATCGCCGACGGCATGACGAAGCTGTTCACAGACCCGGAGCTCCGCGCAGACCTCAGCAGACGCGGTATCGGGCGCGCAAAGGAGTTCACATGGGAGCGCAGCGCAAAAATGCTGCATGAGATATACGAGGAGATCGTGAAATGAGAGCAGTGAAGCGGATATGCGCCGCATCTGCAGTTATTTCGCTGACTGCAGTGCTCTGCATGGCAGGTCTGCCCTACGAGAGAATGGTCATCGTACCGCCGCTGGCGACCGGCGGCATTGCGGTCATCTTCCTGCTCATCGCGGCAGCGGCAGTGACCGTCCCCGCGGTGATGTACGTCCGCTCGGACGTATCGAAAAAGCGTAAGGTGCTGCGTATCGTACTGACAGCTCTTGCTGGCATCGTGCTGCTGTTCTTCGCGCTGATATCAAGCTGGCTGTTCGGCGGGAGCACGGTCGATAAGGTCATCGACAGCCCCGACGGCAGGTACCGCGTGGTGATGATACTGGACTCCGACGTGCTCGGGAACCCTATATATCGTTTCTATGCGGGCAAGAGGCACGGGATAGTTTTTGACAGAGTTATCAACGCTGCGTCTGACGACCCGGAGATAGTCTGGGCGGATGGCAGCGTTGCTATAGGCAGGGAGCAATACAGATTCTGAGGTGAGCTATGAGCCGGAAAAAGCTTAGGATACTCGAAGTAAATAAGGCATATTACCCGCATATCGGCGGCATAGAGACCCTCGTGCAGCAGTACTCGCAGGAGCTCGGACGCTTCGGCGGGGTGTGCGTGAAGCCGCTCGTCTGCCGCGACGGACGCGGCGGGACCGTCCGGGAGAAGCTGAACGGAGTTGATCTCGTGCGTGCAGGGAGTCTCGGGACGCTGTTCAAGTGTCCGGTGTCGCTGTCGTTCGTGCGGCTGTTCAGGAAGCTTGCGAAAAAGGCGGACGTGGTGCATATCCATGTACCGTTCCCGCTCGCGGATCTCGCGCTGCTGCTGTCCGGCTTCAAAGGGCGGGTCGTGGTGTCGTGGCACAGCGACGTCGTGCGGCAGAAGAAGCTCATGCTCTTCTATAAGCCGTTCATGATGTACCTGCTGCGGCGCGCGGACTGCATACTCGTCGCGACGGAGGGTCACATCGACGGCTCCGACTGGCTCCCACAGTTCCGGGAGAAGTGCCGCGTGCTGCCATATGGTATCACGCCGGAGGAATATCTCCCCGCGGACGGCACTCCCTTCCTGACCGGAAAATGTACGAATGCGGGCGCTGTGAAGGTCTTCTTCACGGGACGCCTCGTGTACTACAAGGGCGTGGACGTCCTGCTGAGAGCCTTCAGGCTGCTCGCTGACCTGAATGCGGAGCTCTTTATCGCCGGAACGGGCGACCTCGGGGACGAGCTGAGACGTCAGGCGGACGAATGGGGAATATCCGGCAGGGTACACTTCCTCGGCTTCCTGCCCGAAAAGGAGCTCAGACAGGCTTACGCTGATTGCGACATCTTCGTGCTGCCTTCGGTGGCGAAAAGCGAGGCGTTCGGGATAGTCCAGCTCGAGGCGATGATCTACGGCAAGCCCGTGGTAAACACGTCGCTGCCGTCGGGAGTTCCGCACGTCAGCATACACGGCGAGACGGGACTGACCGTGCCGCCGTCGGACGACGCAGCCCTCGCGGGGGCGATACGCACCCTCGCGGAGGATGCTGAGCTGCGCAGGAAGTACGGCACGGCAGCACGGGAGCGCGTCATGGACGGATTCAACGAAAAAAACATTATCCGGAGGCTGTATTCAGCGCTTTCGGAGGATAGAGGAAATATATGAGAGCATTGATAATCGGCGCTGCCGGATTCGTCGGGGGGTACCTCATTCGCGAGCTCAGAAGTGCCGGCTGGGAGGTCTGCGCGACTTGTCTGCCGGGCGAAAGGGTGACGGAGGACTGCCCCGTGCATACCCTCGATATACTCGCAAAGGACAGCATCGTCCCGCTCATAGACGAGATATCGCCTGACGTCGTGTACCACCTTGCGGCGCAGAGCTCGGTGTCGGTGTCGTGGAAGAAGCCGCAGCTCACTGCCGAGATAAACGTGGTCGGCACGATAAACGTCCTCGAGGCGCTGCGAAATGTGCAGAAAAAGGATATCCGCACGCTGCTCATCGGCTCGGGCGAGGAGTACGGCTTCATACGCGAGGGCGCGTGCCCGCTGACCGAGAGCGAGCCGCTCAGTCCCGGCAACATCTACGCCGCGACGAAGGCGTGTCAGGGTATGCTCGGGGAGATATACGCCCGCGCGTACAAAATGGACATCGTAATGGTGCGCGCCTTCAACCACTCAGGCCCCGCGCAGGCGCCTATATTCGTCATATCCGACTTCTGCAGGCAGATCGCTGAGGCGGAGGCGGGAGTGCGTCCCGCGGAGATGTCCGTGGGGAATCTCTCCGCAAAGCGCGATTTCACGGACGTCCGGGACGTCGTAAGGGCTTACCGGCTGCTCGGCGGGAAGGGCGTTTCAGGCAGGACATACAACGTCGGGCGCGGAAAAGCCGTGACGATACAGTATATCCTCGACACGGCGCTGAGCTTCGCAGAGAAGGAGATAACCGTGAAGAACGACCCCGCACGCATGAGAGCTTCGGACATACCCCTCATAGAGCCTGATGTTTCGCGCATTTTTGAGGACACAGGCTGGCGTGCGGAGATAAGCATGGAGCAGACCATAAGGGACACCCTCGACTACTGGAGGGCGGAGATACGGGAGGCATGAATGTCTGACATGAAACTCACAAAGGAGCTCATGCTCACCTTTGACGGACATGAGAAGGTGAGCTCCCTCAAGGCGGGCGCGAAGCTGACGGAGTTCGGCGAGCGTCAGAACGAAGCCAACGAAGCCCTTGCGGCGAACGTCAATGAGCTGATAAAGCGGGTGTGCGCGCTCGAGGACAAGCAGGAGAAAAACACGGAGATACTCCACAAAATAGCCGCTGAGCTGAATGCGTTCAAGAAGGAGCTCGACCGCGTGAAGCTGTCGGAGAAGCTGAATTCCGGGGCTATCGAGCGGCTCTCGAACGCGATAGACCTTGCGTCCGGGGACGATGTGAAGTAGCTCGGAGCCCGCAAAAAAACAAAAATAGACCTCGGCAGAATGCATAATTTTCAGCCTAAACACTTGACAATCTGACCAAATTGTTATATCATTATATGTGGACAACGCGGCGCGAGCCGCAGATATGCATAGCCATACTATCCGCAATTTTGACAAGATCAACGGAGATCCAAGCCAAAGAGTGCCGGTCTCCGTTTTTATTTTGATGAAAAGGAGGTGCTTTCGTGGAAAACATCATGGAAGACCTTGAATCCAAGACCGCCTTTACCATACCCATTCTCGGAGGCATACCCATTGCAGATTCATGCGTCGTCACATGGGTGATCATGGGAGTGATCGTCCTGCTGTCGATAATCTTCACGCGCAGGCTCAAGAAAGTCCCCACGGGCTCGCAGTGCATAATCGAGGGGATCACCGACTGGATGGACAGCTTCTTCACCGGGATACTCGGGAAAAAGGGGAAAAAGTACCTCCCCTTCCTCGAGACGCTGCTCATCTACATAGCCTTCGCCAACCTCATCGGACTGTTCGGGTTCGTCCCGCCGACCAAGGACGTCAACGTGACCGCCGCCCTCGCAGGCATGGCGATAATCTTCGTCCAGCTGGCATTCATCATCGAAAAGGGCCCGCTGAAGTGGCTGAAGAGCTTCCGCAACCCCATAAACATACTCGATCTTGTGACCAGACCGCTCTCGCTCTGTATGCGACTTTTCGGAAACGTGCTCGGCGCGTACGTCGTTATGGAGCTGGTAAAGAAGGGGATATGCGCGATCGGCGTACCGGTCATCGCGAGCGCTTACTTCGACATCTTTGACGGTCTCTTGCAGGCATATGTATTCGTATTCCTAACTTCTCTCTACATGGCGGAAGCCGTTGAGGAAGAATAACTTGACTTCACGGAGGTAATAATCATGGGAATGATCGCACTGGGCGCCGCTATCGCCGTTCTTACAGGCGCAGGCGCAGGTATCGGAATAGGCATCGCTACGGCTAAGGCTACGGAATCTATCGCTCGTCAGCCCGAGGCTAAGGGCGACATCAGAACAGCGCTCCTGCTGGGCTGCGCTCTCGCGGAGGCGACCGCTATCTACGGCTTCGTCATCGCGATAATGATAATCGGCAAAGCATAAGTCTTTTATTGGAGGTACATAACAATGGGAATGATCGCATTAGGCGCTGCTAT
>JAFRXR010000181.1 GCA_017443395.1 Ruminococcus sp.
CAGCTCAAGTCGCTCGAGGCATTCGCAAAGGCTGCCGACGGCAAGGCTACGAAGATCATTATCCCGAGCGAGATACAGGGTATCGCAGGTCTTGCAGCAGGTCTCAAGGGCGTGCTCGAGACCGACCCGCACAAGCAGTAAAAATATACCTTACAGTAACGCAGGCTGAACCGCCTGCGTTATTTTTTTGCGTCCTTTTCAATGTCAATATTTAAACAATTAATCCCCACAAAAAGCGCCCGCAATATCCGTCGATTTTTGTCGGTTGATACGATTTTTACTGAAACTGCAAAAAAAAGGAAAAACCTTGATTTTTCCTCTTGAAATCCGTCGTTTCATGGTGTATAATGATAGTTGTGATGTTACATAGTTTTACAATAATGATTTGGTTTAATGTAATTTAATTTGTCAAATTCACGATAAGAGAGAAAAACGTCAGCATTCGGACGTAATTTTTGTGAGAGATCACACACCAGATGAGCTTATTTGCCGCCGTTCTTTTTCGCGGACAGCCGATGGGACAGAGATACAGATATCCCCGGAACAACAAAACGATCCAGGACGGTCACGCAGGATGATTTTTTCAAGACTATTTTTCATATATTTCTTCCTTCCCCTTTGCCTCGCAGTGTATGCTCTCGTCAAAGGGACGGATAAAAAAAATACGGTGTTGATAGTTTTCTCACTGATATTCTACGCCTGGGGAGAGCCGCTCTATGTCTTTCTCATGCTGTTCAGCGCTGTCGTCAATTACTCAGCCGGCATACTGCTGAACACCCTCAGAGGACAGAAAGCAGGCACGGTCATCGCGGCATCTGCCGTCATCTATGACCTCCTCATGCTCGGGATATTCAAGTACAGCGGTTTTATCGCAGAGAACATCAACGCCCTTTTTTCGTGCTCACTGCCTGTACCGGACATCAGGCTCCCCATAGGTATCAGCTTCTATACCTTCCAGACCATCTCCTATATCATCGACGTCCAGTGGGAGACCGTCAAGCCGCAGCAGAGCTTCAAGAAGTTCCTGCTGTACATAACCCTCTTCCCGCAGCTCGTCGCAGGACCGATCGTCCGCTACAGCACTATCGAAAAGGAGATAGACTCACGCAGCGTGTCCGCGGAGGACATCGCATACGGCTTCAACAGACTGATCCTCGGACTTTCCAAGAAGGTGCTCCTCGCCAACCAGCTCAGCATTATCGTTGACGGCACCCTCGGTGCTATCGGCAGCTCGAGCTTTGTGGGAGCGTGGTTCGGCGCAGCAGCCTATGCATTGCAGATATACTTTGATTTCTCGGGATACTCCGACATCGCCATAGGTCTCGGACGTCTCTTTGGCTTCCACTTCAACGAAAACTTCGACCACCCGTTCATATGCAGGGACATCACGGAATTCTGGCAGCGCTGGCACATCTCGCTCAGCACGTTTTTCCGCGATTATCTGCTCTACGTCCCGATATTCGGCAAGCGCCGCAAGTACGGCGGACTGTTCCTCGTATGGCTCTGCACGGGTATCTGGCACGGCGCGAGCTGGAATTTCATCATCTGGGGAATTTACTACGGACTTTTCGTATTCTTCGAGATGAAGCTCGGCAAGAAGCGCGTGAAGAAGGTACCAGCCGTGATCCGCCATATCTACAGCAAGATAGTCATAGTCATCGGCTTCGGCATCTTCTACTTTGAGGATCTAAGCAAGCTCGGACGCTTCTTCCGCACCATTTTCGGCTTCGGCGGGAACGGCTTCATCGCCATCAGGGACAAGATCACCTTCGTCAACAACGTCAACCTCATACTCGCAGCGCTCATCTGCACGTTCCCGCTCATCGCAGGCATGAAGAAGCTCGCTGCAAGATCCGGCGGAGCGAGATGTGTCCTCTCAGCCTCAGCAGCGCTCGTTTCGGCTGCGCTGCTCGTTATCACGAGCATAATGCTCGTTGACGCCACAACCAACCCGTTCCTTTACTTCAGATTCTGACCGGAGGCTATCCATGCAGGAAAAAAACAACGCCCCAAAGAACAGGCGTACCAATAAAAAGCCAAGCACCTCCCCCGCACAGAAGGCGGTGTGGTGCGCGAACATCGCACTCATCGCGCTGATACTGCTCTGCGGCTTCTCGTACCTTCTCTTCTTCAAGAGGGACAAGGTCTCCAAGGAGGAGAACCGCAGCCTCACGAAGTTCCCGAAGTTCACGCTATCAAGCTATTTCAGCGGGGAATTCACGGAGGGGCTGGCTGACTTCTACGACGACACTATCCCTAACAGGAGCGCCTTCAAGAAGATCATCTCCTCAAAGCTCATGCCGCTCAAGGGCAGAATGTACGGCGACGACGGCGACGGCGGAGTGGAGCTCCACGGCGCTGGCTTCGAGCATATCCAGAACACCACCAAGCCCGCCGTCACTGTCCCAAAGGAGACATTGAACACGACCGCCCCCGACGGCTCAGTCAGCGAGCCCATAGTCACGACAGAGCTTGCAGAGCAGACCACCTCCGCCGAGGAGGAGCCTGTTGACGGTGACGGCGAGGTCACGAGCAATATCCTCGTCATAAACAAGCGAGGGCTCATGCTCTACGGCGGAGGCGGCGGACGCGAGCTCGATTACGCCCAGTATGTCAGCACCTACAAGAACTACTTCGGCGACGCGCTCAATGTCTACTCAATGGTGATCCCCACACCGGTATCCTACTATATGCCGGACGAATATTCCGGCCTCTCCGCGCAGGAGAAGCCTGATATCGACAACATATCAGCGAATCTCACAGGCGTCACCGCAGTTGACGCCTACGGCGCCCTCCTCGCCCACAAGGACGAGCCGATCTACTCCCGCACCGACCACCACTGGCAGGCTCTCGGCGCCTACTACGCCGCTCAGGAATTCTGCAAGAACGCAGGCGTGTATTTCGCCGATATCTCGCAGTACGACGAGGTAAGGCTCAGCGGCTACGTCGGTACGCTCTACGGCTACACGCAGAGCGCCCAGCTCATCAACAACCCAGAGGACTTCGTCTACTACTCCCCCAAGGCAGAGATCGAGTGCGAGAACTACTCCACATCGTTCGACTCGCCCTATGCGACGAGCCTCTTCATCGACCCCGCGTACCTCGATACTTCGAGCTACTATATGGTATTCGGCTCGGACGAGCGAATCGCTCACGTCCACACACAGGCAAACAACGGACGCAGGCTCGTCATCTTCAAGGACAGCTACGGAAACGCGCTGCTGCCGTTCCTGACGAGCTCCTTCGAGGACATCTACCTCTGCGACATACGCTACTTCGACCTCAACGCGCTCACCTTCATCAGCGACGTCGGCGCGACAGACCTCCTGTTCGCGATGTGTACCTTCTCTGCGGTAGGTCCGAACAGAACGTGCATATACAACAATATGTACAAATAAGGAGCAAAATATGAAAGAGCTTTGCTTCCCGCTCGACGGGAAATATATCCTCCGCCGCCGCCGCAGTATCCGCAGGGAGCTGCTCGCGGACGGCACTCCCCGCATAAAGAAGCGTATCGCAGTGCTCGGCGGCTCCACGACGAGCGACGTCATCTCCATGCTGGAGCTCTTCCTTCTCGACGCCGGCATAGAGCCGGAGTTCTACGAGTCGGAGTACAATAAATTCTACGAGGACGCCGTGTTCGGCTCCCCGGAGCTCGACAGCTTCCGCCCGGACATAATTTATATCCACACCACCTCGCGCAACCTCACCCTCCTGCCGGAGTCCCCTGCCGAAACGCCGGAGCAGATCCAGCAGCGCCTCGACGACCAGTTCGCGGTGTTCAGGGAGGTCTGGGTGAAGCTCATGCAGAGGTTCCAGTGCCCGATAATACAGAACAATTTCGAGCTGCCGCTCTGCCGCAGGACAGGCAATTACGACGGCTGGGGATACGCCGGCCACGCCGCTTTCATCAGCAGGCTGAACGTCATGCTGTCTGACTACGCAAGGCACAACAACGGCTTCTACATCAACGACATCAACTACCTCTCGGCGGCGTGCGGACTTGAAAAATGGCACGACCCCGAGGCGTGGTTCCTGTATAAATACGCCATGCGCACAGAGGTCATTCCCGACCTTGCTTTCAGCGCGGCAAGCATAATCAAGTCAGTTTTCGGAAAGAACAAGAAGGTCATCGACCTCGACCTTGACAACACCCTCTGGGGCGGCGTCATCGGTGACGACGGTCAGGAGGGCATAGAGATAGGTCCCGAGACAGCAGTCGGACAGTCCTTCTCGGAATTCCAGAGCTACATCAAGGGCTACCGCAGCTTCGGCGTACTGCTCGCAGTGTGCTCAAAAAACGACGAGGAGAACGCCCTTCTCGGACTCTCCCACCCCAGCTCCGTGCTGAAAAAGGAGGACTTCGTCTCCATAAAGGCGAACTGGGACCCCAAGGATCGCAATATCGCGGAGTCCGCTGCGGAGCTGAACTTACTCCCCGAGAGCTTCGTCTTCATCGACGACAACCCCGCGGAGTGCGCGATAGTCAGCGCACAGCTCCCGCAGGTGCAGACCATTGAGCTGACCTCTGTCGGAGAGGCGATGTACCGGCTCGGCAGGAGCGGCTTCTTCGAGATCACATCGGTCTCCGAGGACGACCTGCGCCGCTCGGAAATGTATGCGGCAAACGCCAAGCGCGCCGCCCAGCAACGCAGCTTCTCGAGCTACACCGATTACCTCCTCAGCCTTGATATGCACGCGGAGATATGCGGCTTCGAGCCCGTGTACGTCCAGCGCATTGCTCAGCTGACCAACAAGAGCAACCAGTTCAACCTCACCACCAAGCGCTGCACAGAAGCCGATATACAGGCTTTCGAGGACGACCCCGGACGTATCTGCCTGTGCGGCAGCCTGACGGACAGATTCGGCGAAAACGGCATAGTATCGGTCGTTATCGCGCGCTGCGAGGGAGACATCGCCCACATCGAGCTCTGGCTGATGAGCTGTCGTGTGCTCAAGCGCGACATGGAGCTCGCAATGCTCGATGAGCTCGTCCGGCAGTGCCGTGAGCGCGGAGTCCGGAGGATAGTGGGCTACTACTTCAAAACGGCAAAAAACAGCATGGTCTCGGAGCTCTACGGCAGCTTCGGATTCACACAGGACAAGCTCGACGACAGCGGCGACTCCGTCTGGAGCCTTGACATAACAGACTACAAAAACAAAAATAAAGTTATAAGTGTAAACGAAAAGGAGAACAAAAATGGATAAGCAGAATGTATTACCGCGCCTCACACAGGTATTCAGAGACGTATTCGGCGACGACTCGATCGTCATCAGCGACTCCACCACCTCCGCCGACATCGAGGACTGGGACAGTATCGAGCACATCAACCTCATCGGCGCCGTTGAGGACGAGTTCAGCATGAGCTTCAAGATGCGTGAGGTCTCCGGCATGAAGAATGTCGGCGAGATGATCGCGCTTATCTGTGAGCGCGGAAAATGAGCGCGGCTGCGGCATTCGACAGATTCAGCCGATTTTCCCCCGCAAACCCCATTGATATGCGGGAAAATGTATGATACAATAGATAAAACGAACAAAAGGAGCAGAGACGCAGGTCTCTGGGAAAAAACATGGAGAACGAAAAGAACCTCGGCGGCTCCGGCGACGTCATCGCCGGCAGAAATCCCGTCATAGAAGCGCTCAAATCGGACGCGCAGCTCGATGTCATCTACATCGACGGAAACGGCGGCAGCCTGAATGTCATAAGGCGGCTCGCAAAGGAGAAGGGCGTCGTAGTCAAGGACGCTCAGGACAAAAAGCTCACCCAGCTCTCAGGCGGAGCCTCACATCAGGGAGTAGTTGCGGTCGGTGCGTGCGGAGAGTACGTGTCGGTGGAGGATATCCTCGCAGTATCGCAGAAAAAAGGCACCAAGCCCTTCATCATCATCTGCGACGAGATAGAGGATCCGCACAATCTCGGCGCTATAATCCGTACCGCCGAGACCTCCGGTGCAGACGGCGTGATAATCCCCAAGCGCCGCAGTGCGTCACTCAATGCGACAGTATTCAAGACCTCCGCTGGCGCGGCAAGCTACGTCCCCGTCGCGAGAGTTTCCAATCTTGCCGCGTGCATCGACCAGCTCAAGGAGAACGGCGTGTGGATTTACGGCACGGACGCCTCCGGCAGCGAATACACCCAGACCGACCTCACCGGCAGCATGGCGCTCGTCATCGGCTCGGAGGGCTTCGGCATAAGCAAGCTGATACAGAAAAAATGTGATTTTATGATAAAGCTCCCGATGCTGGGAAGGATCAACTCCCTCAACGCCTCAGTTGCGGCTGGCATCTTCATGTACGAAGTGCTCAGACAGCGCGGGACACACTGACAAGGAGACCATCATGCCGGATCAGAACCTATCTCTGGAGGATATTCTGAACGAGTATTCTCCCGATACATCAAACAAACGTCTGCCCGTGGGCAGGGTCGCGGCACAGAAGATACTGAATTCCACTGTCCCCGACCCCGAAAAGCCGGAGACTGCACCCGCAAGACCTCCCGTGTCCCACAGCAAGAACGAGCTCTTCGACAGCTCCCTACGCAGACCAGACCCCGCCGACGAATTCAAGCCCGCCGATCTTTCGCGCAATAAGGTGTCGTTCGTCAGCTCCGAGGCGATAACCGAGATCAAGAACACCGGTCCCATACCCGTGACCGATAATACCGTCCCCACCGTCCCGCAGGGCGCCCCGAAGATACGCCGTATGTCGGACTCCACCCGCGCCCGCGAAATGGAGATAATCAAGAGCAATACGCGCCACCGCCGCGGAAAGACCTCGGGCTATACCTACGAGAAGGAGACCCCCGAGGGCGAGTATATGTACACTCCTCCTGCCTTCAAGAAGAAGAAGCGCTCCCATGCCGCTATCTACGCGGAGGCTGAGTCACCGGAGGGCAGGAAGCTCACAACGGACATCGTCCCCTCGCCTGCCGCAGTCGAAGCTGCAAAGCCGGTCGAGCCGACCCCGCGCGCAGAGCTCACGAGTATAGACCTCAGCCAGCGTCCCCGCATGGAAGCCGGCGAGCTCGACGTACATATCACCCAGCAGACCGACGAATACGTATCTGCCCGCTCGAAGCGGAAGCGCACCAAGCGTATGGTCGATTTCAACTATTACGGCGACGTCGAGGACGTCGGGCGCGACATCTACGAGCTCAAAAACACTATTTCGGTTCGTGTGCTGATACTCGCGATGACTGCCTTCCTCAGCATATTCATCACCGCTGCGAACCAGCTCGGGCTCCCGCTGCTTAGCATACTCAGCCGCACGAACATCAGGTCCTTCATCTGGATACAGCTCCTCCTCGGACTGATATCCATGCTGTCCTCCACGGCAGTCATCTCAAAGGGAATGAAGAAGCTGTTCACGCTCCACGCTGACGGCGACTCCATGACCGCAGTGACAGCGCTGTCGTGCTTCATCGCGATCATTCCCCTGCTATTCAGACCGGAGCTCGCCTCGCAGCAGTCGGTACACATCTATATGCCGGTAGGCTGCCTCGCGCTGTTCTTCAACTCAGTCGGCAAGATGCTGATAATCAGGCGTGCCGCGCGAAACTTCAGATTCGTCTCGCGCAGCTTCGACCGCCACGGAATAGTCTACGTCCGCGACGAGGACAGAGCCGAACGCCTCACCCGCGGAACGCTCGGTGACTTCCCGATACTTGCCTCCATGCGCAAAACGGACTTCCTCACGGACTTCCTGCGCTACACATACTCCTCGGACATGACCGACGACTATTGCAGCAAGGCGACTCCCCTGTGCCTGCTGCTGTCAGTGCTCATCGCGCTGATGATAACATTTTTCAGCAAGGGCACGCTTGTCACCGCAGATTCCGCAGCATTCGGCTTCTCTATTTTTAGTATGCTGATATGCGCGACGTCGTGTATCGCAATGCCGTTCGTAGTGAATATCCCCCTTGAAGCCGCCGCAGACCGCTCCTTCCAGAACCGAGGGATAATGCTCGGATACCAGAGCGTAGACGACTTCTATGACACCAACTCCATACTCGTGAACGCCGATTCTCTCTTCCCGGAGGGACACGTCAAGCTGTCGGGGATAAAGGTCTTCTCAAACACCAAGATCGACGAAGCCCTCCTCGAAGCCGCCAGCCTCACCCACCATGCGGGCAGCATGATGAGGAGGATATTCAGCGACGTCACCGCCGGGCGTGAGGACACGCTCTACCCTATCGAGAATTTCTCGTTCGAGGAGTCAATGGGACTTTGCGGCTGGATAAACAACAAGCGTGTGCTGTTCGGAAACCGCGAGCTCATGACCAGCCACAACATCGAGGGTATCCCGACCAAGACCAAGGAGAACGAGTTCACCGGCGCCGGACAGGAGGCGATGTACCTCTCTATCTCGGGAAATCTCGCCGCGATGTTCATAGTAGAGCTCACCGCCGACTCCGCTGTCAAGAAGTGGGCGAAGCGCCTGAGCCGCAACAAGGTCTTCATGATAATCAAGTCGGTCGATCCGTGTATCTCGCTGAGGAAGCTCAGCACTCTCTTCGGCGTACCTGAGGAGATGATGAGGATACTCCCCAAGAAGCTCCACGAGGACTTCGACGAGGAGACGAAGAAGGCAGTCCGTCTGAGCGCCTCGATGGCTTGCTCAGGCAAGTTCGCGTCGCTCGCCCAGCTTATAATCGGAACCAAGACCGTCCACGCCGCCGCGATAGTCGGACTGATCTTCCAGACCGCCTCGATAATGCTCGGCTTCGGTCTGAGCCTGCTGATGATACTCTCTAAGGCGTTCGAGCTGAACTACCTTTATATGTCCGAGACCGCGCTGATAGTCTACAACCTCTCGTGGGCACTGCTGACGTATTTTGCAGTACGGCTGAAGCGCGTAAAATAGTGCAAGTATATGAGCCTGTGCCGGACCGTGCGCAGGCTCTGCGACCAAAAGGAGACAGAAATGCCAGACAAATACAGCGATAATTTCAAAAACACAGACAACGATCAGACCATTCAATTTCCCACTTCAGGGCAGCCCGCAGGAGCAGCTCCCCCGCAGTACAGCAGCACGCAGTATCAGGGCAATGCGCAGTATAATGACGGCTACCAGTATGACCCCTACGGCAGCTCACAAAACGCAGTGAATCCCTTCGAGGAAGCCTACCGCGAGGAGCACTACACCCAGCAGCCGCAGTATTCGCAGCAGCCGCAGTACGCTCAGCAGGCGCAGTACTCACAGCAGCCGCAGTACGCTCAGCAGCCGCAGTACGCTCAGCAGCCGCAGTACGCTCAGCAGCCGCAGTATTCACAGCAGGCGATGTTCGCGCAGCAGCCGGCATATCCGCAGCAGCGCGTGAACCAGTCCGCCCCGAAGCAGAAGAAAAAGCACAAAAACATCGTCACAAGGATCATCACACGTATCCTGCTTACGGTGCTGATACTCTTCCTGCTGCTCTTCGGCATATACTCCTGCACAGCACTGAGCATAATCAAGAAGCTCGACTACCGTGAGACCGGTGACCGCGACCGCGCAGACAGCGCCCTACGCAGGAGCTACGTCACAAGTGTGCTCATCATCGGTACGGACGGACGCTCCGACGACGACACCGGACGCTCCGACACGATGATACTCGTCTCGATAAACAAGCACACCAAGAAGATCTGCATGACCTCCTTCATGCGCGACAGCTACGTCAATATCCCCGGCCACGGCTGGGATAAGCTCAACGCTGCGTATAATTACGGCGGTCCCGAGCTCGTCATGGACACGATCGAGAACAATTTCTACGTCCGCATCGACGATTACGTCTGCATAAACTTCAATTCGTTCGCGTCGATAGTTGACTCCGTCGGCGGTATTGACATCGAGGTCTCGGACTCCGAGGCGGAGGCGATAAACGTTATCCTCCAGTCCGAGGTCAACGAGCTCATGGGCGACGACAAAATGGACGATATGCTGTCATCCGGCGGAAAGCTCCACCTCAACGGCAAGCAGGCACTCGCCTACTCGCGTATCAGATACGTCGGAAATGCCGATTTTGAGCGCACTGAGCGTCAGCGCACGGTCATGGAGAAGATAATCAAGAAGATGCGCTCGTTCAAGCCGACGTACATCAAGAAGCTCACGAACAACGTCATGCCGCAGCTCACCACGAACATGAAGACGCTCGACCTCTATCTGCTGTCGCTGAGAGTTCCGTTCATCATGAAGTACGACTTCGTGCAGGTACAGGTCCCCGCAGAGGACACATACTACAGCGACAACGTAGAGCTTTACGGCGGTATCCAGAATGTACTGTCAGTAGATTTCGACGCAAACTACGACATAATAAAATCCGAGGTATTCGACGACTGATACCCCGGAGCAGCACAAAAAAGCAGCTTCCGAAGAAGCTGCTTTTTATTGTGTTTTCATCAGTGCGGCGAAGCATATTCGTGGCTGACGGTGGACCAGAGCCTGTAGCTGGGCTGACATTCGCTCGCGCCCATCGCGTCCCCGACCCATACCTCAATGGTATTCGGGTTATCCTCCCTGAATCCGATGATCCATTTATTAGCTGGCTTTGAGCCCTTGTACTTTATTGATAGCTGAACACCGCTCACATTCGATAATTCCATAG
>JAFRXR010000182.1 GCA_017443395.1 Ruminococcus sp.
CGAGGAGCTTCTCACCTCCGCCTGCGCTCAGACCCCTCTGCGGAGCTCGCCGGCAGTGCGGGGACAGGTGAGTGCAAAGCTCGAAAATTCAGGATATTCCGCCTCTGAGATCATCGCCGGATACGACTCCCGCAGCCGTCTCGTCATCGAGATCTATTTCCCTGCGGGGACGTCCCCCGACAGCTTCACCCGCGTCCGCGACCTCGTTTCTGACTGCCTGAAAATGCAGCTTGACATGACCGAACCCGACACCTCCGGCAGGGAGGTGCGCGTGCGCCTGACCGAGCCCGCCGAGTACGTCTGCGAGGTCTACGGGGCGGCGGCGTGCGCGGAGGACAACACCGAGAACGGCGACACTTTTTCGGCGTTCTCGGACGGCTCGGCTCAGTACATAATTCTCTCGGACGGCATGGGCAGCGGACGCCGCGCCGCCTTCCAGTCGCGTATGGTGGTGAGGCTGTTCCGGCGCCTTGTTTCAGCAGGTGCGGGCATTCTGCCGGCGGTGCGGCTGGTCAATTCGATCATGTTCACGAAGTCCGGCGAGGAGACCTTCGCGACCCTCGACGCAGTGAAGATAGGGCTCACCGACTGCACCCTCACTCTCGTGAAATCCGGTGCCTCCGCGACGCTTATCCGCCACCGCGGGAGCGTCCTGAAGGTCACCGCGCCGACCTTTCCGATCGGCATTTATGAGAGCGGGGAGGCGTTCGTTTCGGACTACGACATCGAGGACGGCGACATCGTCATCATGTTCTCGGACGGCATCAGCGAGAACGAGTACCTGTTCATCAAGGAGCTCCTGCTGAGCGGCGACGACGTGCGTCACATCGTCGATGAGATATGCGCGAAGGCGGAGCTTTTCGACCCCAATATCCGCGCGGACGACGTTACTGTCATCGGGATAAGGGTGTGCAGGCGGGGAGGTACATAACTGACCGTTAGTGCATTTTTCACATACACTCAGACGAATCACCAAGACGGAATCTGTCAGATTGCACTAAAATGTGCGGGTAAAATTAGCGTAACGTCTGAAAATTTGACACGATTTCTAAAAAAGCTTGAATTATTATCGCTCTTCTGTTAAAATAAGAAGTGTAAAGGGGGTCATATCATGTCTGTTAATTACAACACCAATCCCAACGATTTTCCGCTGTACCTTTTCTACCAGGGCAAGAACAGTGAGGCTTACAAATTCTTCGGAGCACATTCCCGCAAAAGAGGCAGGGGCCGCGCCTTTACTTTCAGGGTCTGGGCGCCCAATGCCGTGAGCGTTTCCGTTGTCGGAGACTTCAACGACTGGGACCGCACTAAGGACCGCATGGAGCTCATCGCAGACGGCGTCTGGGAGGCTTCGGTCTCCGGACTCAAGCAGTTCGACGCCTATAAATACAGCATAGAGACCCGCGACGGCCGCATAATACTCAAAGCCGATCCCTACGGGAACCACTTTGAGACCCGCCCCGGCACCGCCTCGAAAATATTCGAGAGCGACTACAAATGGGACGACAAGGAATGGTTCACCGAAAAGGCGAAAAAAATAATCTACAAGAGCCCCGTGAACATCTACGAGGTACACCTCGGTTCATGGAAGACCCACAGCGAGGACGTTTTCCTCGACTATATAACCTTCGCGAAGCAGATAATCCCGTACCTCAGGAAGATGTCGTATACGCACGTCGAATTCATGCCGCTGACGGAGTACCCGTTCGACGGCTCGTGGGGATATCAGGTCACCGGCTACTTCGCCCCGACCTCCCGCTACGGCACCCCCGATGACTTCCGCAAAATGGTGGATATGTTCCACAATGCCGGCATAGGCGTTATACTCGACTGGGTGCCCGCTCACTTCCCTAAGGACGCTCCCGGACTGTACGAGTTCGACGGCACCTGCTGCTATGAGTACACCGACGAGCGCAAGCGCGAGCACAAGGCTTGGGGCACGCGCGTGTTCGACTACGGCAGGGCGGAGGTATGCTCCTTCCTCATCTCGAGTGCGAATTACTGGTTCGACGAGTTCCACGTTGACGGTCTGAGAGTTGACGCAGTAGCGTCCATGCTCTACCTCGACTACGACCGCCGCGACGGCGAGTGGGCTGCCAATATCTACGGCGGCAACGAGAACCTCGAGGCTGTGGAGTTCCTCAAGCACCTCAACGAGGCTGTCTTCGCCAAGCACCCCGACGCCCTCATGATCGCGGAGGAGTCAACTGCGTGGCCTCTCGTCACCAAGCCCACTGACATCGGCGGTCTCGGCTTCAACTTCAAGTGGAACATGGGCTGGATGAACGATATGCTCAGCTATATGTCCCTCGACCCGATCTATCGTGCCTTCAACCACGATAAGCTCACATTCTCGTTCTTCTATGCGTTCTCCGAGAACTATATCCTCCCGATATCCCACGACGAGGTAGTCCACGGAAAATGCTCGATGATAAACAAGATGCCCGGCGAGTACGACCAGAAATTCGCGTCGTACAGGGCGTTCCTCGCTTACATGACCGCCCACCCCGGCAAGAAGCTCCTGTTCATGGGACAGGAATTCGGTCAGATGAAGGAGTGGGACTACAAGTCTCAGCTCGACTGGAGCCTCATGGATTTCGATTCGCACAGGAACCTGCTGAAGTTCTCCGAGAAGCTGAACAAATTCTACCTTGAAAATTCACCGCTCTGGCAGAACGACGATTCGTGGAGCGGCTTCAGCTGGATATCGAATGACGACTACAAGCAGAGCGTCATCGCCTTCAGACGTATCGATGACAACGGCGACGAGGTCATCGCGGTGTGCAATTTCGTACCCGTTGACCGCCACGACTACCGCATAGGAGTTCCGTACAAGGGACGCTATAAGGTCGTGTTCAACACCGACGCGCCGGAGTTCGGCGGCTCAGGCATGACGGAGAAGTCGTTCAAGTCCGAGCCGGTCGCTATGCACGGCTTCGACGAGAGCATCTCGATGACCTTAGCTCCTCTCTCGGTCATCTACCTCAAATACTCTCCCGTCAAGAAGCGCGAGCCCAAGGCTGCGGAAGCTCCCGCGAAGAAGCCCTCGCGCAGAAAGTCTGCCAAGGCTGAATAAACCACAAGATCTGTCAAAAGTCATAATACTTTAGGAGGACATATATGTATACTAAGAAAAGATGTGTTGCCATGCTGCTCGCAGGCGGTCAGGGCAGCAGATTATACGCACTCACGAAGAACGTCGCAAAGCCGGCAGTTCCCTACGGCGGAAAGTACCGCCTCATAGACTTCCCGCTCTCGAACTGCACCAACTCCGGTATCGACACAGTCGGCGTGCTCACGCAGTATCAGCCGCTCGTGCTCAACGAGTACATCGGAAACGGTCAGCCGTGGGACCTCGATAAGATGAACGGAGGCGTACACGTCCTCCCGCCCTACGAGACCCAGGCAGGCGCTTCATGGTATGAGGGCACTGCGAACGCGATTTACCAGAATATGCGCTTCATCGAGCGCTACGACCCTGAGTACGTCGTAGTCCTCGGCGGCGATCATATCTACAAGATGGACTACTCCAAGATGGTGGATTTCCACGTTGCCAACAACGCGGACTGCACTATCTCCGTTATCGACGTCCCGCGCTCAGAGGCTTCGCGCTTCGGTATCATGATCTGCGACGAGAACAACAAGGTGACGGACTTCGTCGAGAAGCCCAAGGAGCCAAAGTCCACCCTCGCTTCAATGGGTATCTATGTGTTCAGCTGGGATAAGCTCCGCAAGTACCTCATCGAGAACGAGAACGAAGCGAACGCCAAGCGCGACGCGGGTCAGCCGTGGTCGAAGGACTTCGGCAAGGACATCATAACCTCCATGCTCCGCGACGGTCAGCGCCTCTACGCCTACGAGTTCGAGGGCTACTGGAAGGACGTCGGCACGCTCGATTCCCTCTGGGAGGCTAACATGGATCTGCTCAGCCCGAGCGTTCCCCTTGATCTCTACGACCCGAGCTGGAAGATCTATTCCCGCAACAGCAATATGCCGCCGCAGTACATCGGCGACAACGCTAACATCGAGAACTCGATGATCTCCGAGGGCAGCGAGATCGACGGCACGGTCGATTTCTCGATACTCTTCTCCGGCGTTACTATCGAGGAGGGCGCGACTGTGAACTACAGTATCGTCATGCCCGGAACTGTCATCAAGTCCGGCGCGGTAGTGGAGTACGCTATCGTCGGCAGTGACAGTGTCATCGAGAGCGGCGCTCACATCGGAAAGAGCCCCGAGCAGGTCGAGAACCGAGACGACTGGGGTATCGCCGTGGTCGGACACAACGTAACGGTATCCGAGAACAAGGTCGTCGAGCCCAAGCAGATAATCGGCGAAAGTATCTGATCGGAGGAATTATACTATGAGTGTTAATTATAATGTTTTAGGACTTATCTTTGCAAGTATGCACGATTCGTATGTCAGCGAGCTGACAAAGCAGCGCACGATGGGCTCCATACCCTTCGGCGGACGCTACCGCCTCATCGACTTCCCGCTGTCGAATATGGTCAATTCCAGCGTGGCTGAGGTCGGCGTCATAACGAAGTCGAACTACGGCTCGCTGCTCGACCACCTCGGCTCCGGACGTGACTGGGA
>JAFRXR010000183.1 GCA_017443395.1 Ruminococcus sp.
GAGGTCTGAAAGCGCTTTCAGACCTCTGTTCATGAGGTCGAACTCAGCCCGGTAGCCGAGCTCTCGCAGCTCACGGGTGAGCTCCATAGCCTTTTCGAGGGCAGCGTCGCCCATAGTCGCGAAGTAGAGGTCGCAGGTCTTGGGCGTGAGGAAATCGCACCCCTGCTTGTCCATAACGAGGAGAAGCCTTTCGATACCGGTCGCGAAGCCGAGAGCCGGAGTGGGGTGACCGCCGAGCTGCTCGATGAGCCCGTCGTATCGTCCTCCCGCACAGACAGTCCCCTGCGCGCCGATCTCAGTAGTGATGAACTCAAATACAGTCTTGGTGTAGTAGTCGAGACCGCGCACGATCTTAGGATTGACCTTATATTCGATACCGAGGTTAGTGAGGTACTTCTTTACCTTCTCGAAGTGATCGCTGCACTCCTCGCAGAGGTAATCGAGTATCATGGGAGCGCCCTTGCCGATCTCGCCGCAGATAGGGCTCTTGCAGTCGAGAATGCGCATGGGGTTCTTGACGAGCCTCTCGCGGCAGGTGTCGCATAGCTCGTCCTTATGCGGCTCGAAGTACGCCCTGAGCGACTCGTAGTACTTAGCGCGGCAGGTCGGACAGCCGATAGAATTTATATTCAGCTCGATATTCTTCAGCTCGAGCCTGTCAAGCAGTGTCTTCGCGAGGGAAATGACCTCCGCGTCAGCGGTCGGAGCCTCACTTCCAGCCATTTCGAGGCCGAACTGGTGGAACTCACGCAGACGGCCTGCCTGCGGCCTTTCGTGGCGGAAGCACGAGAGAATGTAGTACACCCTCTGCGGGAGCGCCTCGTTGAGCAGTCCGTTCTGGAGCATAGCGCGGATCGTACCGGCAGTGCCCTCAGGACGCAGCGTGAACTTGGTCTCCTTTGCCATAACAGTGTACATTTCCTTCTGCACGACGTCCGTCGTCTCGCCGACAGAGCGAAGGAATAGGTCAGTATCCTCAAAGGTCGGCACTCTTATCTCGGAGAAACCGAAGCATTCCGCGGTTTCACGGGCTATCTTCTCGACGGTGTGCCACTTGTGAACGTCCTTCGGCAGAACGTCCTCCGTGCCGTTGGGGCGTTTAACATTTATTGCCATAATATTCAGCCTTCCTGTAAGTGTTTGCTCGATATACATGAAAATTGTCCCTGAAAAGGGACAATTGATCATCAGATGCTCGGTGAGCCGACCTCGCGCCAGTCGAGGTCTCCTCTTTCGAGGGCAAGTATGAGAGCCTCTGCGGTAGCAATATTCGTAGCCACGGGAACGTTATGAACGTCGCAGAGCCTGAGGAGGTTCATTCCGTGAACGTCCGAAGCCTTAGGATTGATCGGGTCTCTGAAGAACAGCAGGACGTCTACCTCGTTGCACGAGAGGAGCGCAAGTATCTGCTCAGCTCCGCCCTGACCGCTCAGGTATCTCTTTATGGGAAGACCTGTCGCCTCACTGACCTGCTTACCGGTAGTATTAGTTGCAATGAGAGTATGCTTGGAAAGAATGCCGCAATAAGCGCTGCAGAACTGCACCATGAGCTCTTTTTTTGCGTCATGTGCTATGATCGCGATCTTCATATCTGATCTCCCTCCGTTTTATGAAATAAATTGTGTAGGATCACGAAGTCTTAACTGTGAGCGGGACGAACTCTCCGCCGAGTCTCTTAGCTATAGCATCAAAAGCTCTGAGAGCCTCTGAATCAGTAGGAATGGGGTTGCCCTTACCGGTAGCGACAGTCATCTTGAAGTCGTCCGGGATAACGCCGATGAGCTGGACTCCGACCTTGTCGATGATCTCATCGAGGTTGGAAACGAGAGCGTCGCCCACGACCTTCTTGCTCACCTTATTGATGATAAGGCGCTGGCTCTTGTTGCCTCTGTTGTAGAACTCATCGGACATGAGGCTGGCGTCTCTTATGCAGACTGGGTCAGGCGTAGAAAGAACGAGAATGAGGTTTGCCTGTTCAACGATATCGAATACATGGGAGTTGATACCGGCACCCGTGTCGATGATTATGTACTCGAAGTACTTCTTAATGGAGCGGCAGATATCAGTGATCTGTTCAGCAGTAACGCTCGTAAGGGTCTTAGGTGCGCAGAGAAGACTGAGATTGCTTGCCATAGGCACCTGAGCGATAGCGTCGAGAGCAGTTTTCTTGCCGCTGAGCACCTCGCCGAGATCGTGCTTGATGCTGTTCTCCATGCCGAACATGATGTCGAGGCATCTGAGACCGAAGTCAAGCTCGATTATGAGCGTTCTGTGACCCTGCTTAGCGAGGGTATAGCCGATACCGGCGCAGACAGTAGACTTGCCTGTACCGCCTTTTCCTGAAGTGACCGCGATTATTTTTGCCATTGTCTTTCCTTTCCGATATCCACAAGCCAGAGCAGTTTTGCAGCTGAACGGCACCGGATTCTACAAAAAATCATAATAATCTTAATATATTATAACACAAAAAGACGTATTTGTCAAAGTACTTTTTGTGCAAATCTCAAAATTGTGTATTTTAGCGCTTTTCGCCAATATATATTGTGCATATCATACAAATACGCAGAATAAAACACACGCACCGAATGCGCTAACATATATATTTTATACTTTTTTAACAAGATTGTCAATAGCGCACAGACCATATATTGCGATATTTAACACAGATTTGACAATAAAACGTCATTATGCTACAATCAGAACATCGGAGGTAGCACCATGAAGAGCCCGTTCATCAATTCGCACGACAACAAGCGCTATTTCACGCTTTATCACTACTATCAGACCCGCTTTGGCTGCAAGCTCCGCAAGGCAGTCCTTGAGTGCGGCTTCACCTGCCCTAATATCGACGGCACCCGCGGAACAGGAGGCTGTATCTTCTGTGACGGCGGCAGCGGTTACTTCACGTCCCCCGGACTGACCGTTACCCGTCAGCTGACCCTCGAAGCTGAGCGGATATCCCGCAAATTCGGTTCAGGCGCTCCACTGACAGCCTATTTTCAGGCAAATACAAACACCTACGCTCCAGCCGGCAAGCTGCGCACCTTATATAACGAAGCCCTCGCCTTCCCGAACGTGAAGGGACTCTCAGTAGGAACCCGCGCCGACTGCCTCCCTGACGACGTCCTCGACGTCCTCTCCGAGATAAACGAGCGCACCTACCTGACCGTCGAGCTTGGAATGCAGACCGTCCACGACAGCACTCTCGCGCTGATAAACCGTGGCTGCAGCCACGCAGAGTTCGTAAACGGCTATAACAAACTGAAAAGCCGCGGTATCCGCGTCTGTCTGCACATCATAAACGGACTCCCCGGCGAGACCGAGGAGATGATGTGCGAGACCGCAAAGCAGGCAGCAAAGCTGCGTCCTGACGCTGTAAAGCTGCAAATGCTGCACGTTATCCGCGGGACAAGGCTCGCGGATATGTACGCACGCGGCGAGGTCTCTATGCTCACGCGGGACGAGTACATCGGCGTCATCGTGCGCCAGCTCGAGCAGCTCCCGCCGGACACCGTCATCGAGCGGATAACCGGCGACGGAGATAAGTCGAAGCTCATCGCGCCGATGTGGAGCGCGGACAAAAAGTCCGTTCTCGGCGGTATCGACAAGCGTCTCGCGGAGCTCGATACATGGCAGGGCAGGCTGTATAAATAGGAACTGTGCTCTCCAGGGTTATCCCTTTATTGGAACTCAATTTAATTCTTATGTAAGCCGGGTGGTTATGAGCCGCCCGGCTTTCCTTTTGCCGAGTACTGTATCACTTTATTATCAGGTGAAATTGCACAACGATCAGCCCGCAGGTTTGTGCGATCATACAAATTTTCAAAGCCTTACAAAAAACTCGTCTTTTTTGTCTCCGAAAGTCACTTATAAGTGAAAACAGTCCGCACGGACGGACAAGGAGGACTAA
>JAFRXR010000184.1 GCA_017443395.1 Ruminococcus sp.
ACGCCGATGGACGGCAGCTACTACAACAGGGCAGACGGCTACTGGTACGATTACGATACCGAGATCCCGGAGCGTGAGGGTTCGGACAGCTACAGGTTTATTCCCAACGAAGGGTATCACATCGAGAACGTAATCATAGACGGCGTGAATATGGGTGCAATCACGAGCTTTGCGGGCTTCAATCCCGTGACGGAGAACCACAGAATCCGTGTTACCTTTGCGGAGGATAAAAAGACTGAGCCTGCCGGAAGTGTCGATGCGGGGGATATGACCGTCACCGACAGCCTTGATGCGGATCTCGGCGGCAGAAGCATAAAGAGCGGCTACGGCATAAAGGTCAGTGTTCCTGTGGCTTTCGAGAATGTGACCGGCCTGAGCGCGACTCTGTCATACAACTTCGGGCAGGGCAGCAAGACTGTTACGCTCGAAAGAGATGGCGAGAGCTTCGTTCTGCCTGTCAATCCCGCAAGTCCGACCGGAGCAAGATGCATCTATATCCCCGTTGAGACCGCTGACGGGACATATACGATGACCGTTACAGTCACAGCCAAAAACGCAGCCGGAGATACTCTCACAGATACCGCGGCCTCGACAGTGACCGTCCTCGGGAGTATGTACGAGGATGACTTCACGGGCGATTCGTGATAAGGCTTGAAGGGAGGAACAAAATGACAGACTATGATATACGAGCGATGACCGAGGCAGAGGACAAATACACCTTCAGTCAGAGCTCACAGATAGCCTCGCAGACCGGGCTTATAGGCTATCTTCGGGCGGATATGGACACAGACGGAAATGGCTTTTTCAGCTCGTGGAACGACGCAAGAAGCGATCTTAAGACAGATGAGTTCAAGCGTGAGCTTGACGAAGTCATCAACGCTCTGCGCGAGGAAGGCGACATTCTCCACGACCGCACAGCTCTCGCCGGCTACTGCTATTCACATCCGCAGAGCAAAATGGACCCGAGATATTCGTCTGACAGCTACGGCGTCCGGGTGGATACGGACAGCTATGCCTACCTTCTCCGACTGAACCCGAATAAGGGCGCGTATAACCTCTACTGCTACTGCTACCGACGCGACTGGCTTGATCGTCATATGGAGAGAGCAAGAAAGGGAATACGCTTCATAGATCCTCAGTACAACGAGCTGTTCCGTATACCGGACGGCGACAGAGTGAAGATAATAAATGACGTCGGCGACAGCTTTGAGCGTACTGCGAGATATGTGGATGAGTATCACGTCGAGCTTGGAGGCAGCCTTTGCAACACGATCTATCATATCTGCGAGCTGGCCGAAAGGATGGAGAAGAACGGATGCACCGTAATCCCGCTGCGCTCGTCGCTCCCCGAGAAGTGCTATGTATATGTGGAGAGCACGGACGAGATCGGTACAGTCGAACGCGGCGAAAAGGGTTATAAGCCGTTAGGCGTTAAGCCGGAAGGAAATGTGAGCAAAAAG
The DNA here is from genome assembly GCA_017443395.1 of Ruminococcus sp. Classification (GTDB taxonomy): domain Bacteria; phylum Bacillota; class Clostridia; order Oscillospirales; family Ruminococcaceae; genus Ruminococcus. Next base: position 1,461 of record JAFRXR010000184.1, read on the forward strand.
CGCGCAGCAGATTATTTGAATAATTCGATGGGTGTTACAAAGGCACAGGCAGCCGCTATGAGCGCCGGTTCAATGTTCGGCTGGGACTGCAAAGCCGCTGACCCCGCAAATTACGACAGCGAAGGTCGCGCTATAAGCAGCTATAGGTCAAGAGGTGATGCGCGGTGAGCGACGAAAAGCACATTATCTGGACTAATTACGACCTTGACTATGAGGAATGGCGTGACGGTCTGGAGGAGGAATACCCTGAGCTTACAGATGATGAGCGTTACCGCAGAATGCTCGAAATAAATAACGAATATCTCGACGATGAGCGCGTGAATCTGAACATTCAGCTCGATGAGCCCATTCTCGTTATAGGCGACCTCGGCTTATGGTTTGGCAGAAGAAGCGGATATAAGGAGATAGAGAGCGGCAATATAAAGGACTGCCTCTACTCCGATGGGGATTACACGACATGGTATGTGGATAAGGATGGCGACCTGCGCTGCGACGACATCCACCACGACGGCACGAATCACTATCTGTACCGCGTGTGGAAAAGCTCGGCAGATGAAATTGACCGTGACGAGCTGAGAGAGAAGATATATCTCGGAACAGCGACAGATAAGGACATCGAGAGCGTTACCGAAAGGCTCGGCGACGAGATCGGCAGGGTCTATGGGTGGGATTTTCCGCATAAATGCGCGGTGTCGCACGACGCAAGATAAAAGCAGGAGGAAAACCTATGATAAGTGTAAAATGCACTGACGTCAGATGGGAGGCCGTTGAGCTTTTCGGAAAGCCCGTACTTTTCTCCGAGGAGCAAATTGATCGGTGCAGCGTTCCCAGCGGTATCTGTATGTATGAGGTGCGTCACAACAGCGAGGATTGGGGCGAGCCCTGTGAAATAAAGGATAACGTTATCGTAAATTTCCTCGGCACAGTCTTGTCCGACGAGCCTATCGAGCTTGAGGACGGCGGCTTCAGGCTTATAGACCCGGAAGAGGACTGGTGGTATCTCGGTGAGTATTCCAGTATCAGTGAGTACATCTCAGATATTACGTCTGCCAGGAAAATGAACTATGAGAGGTGACGCGGAGTAATGGACAAGATGACCGCGATACTGTGTTATCTCAGAAAATACCATACAGGCAGAGGCAGAGCCGTTCACAGCTGCGAGCTGGAACGGCTTTTTTCTTTGACAGGGCGTTCGCTTCGCCGCAGGATATTCGCTCTCCGGCAGGAGGGATATCCCGTTTGCGCGGACGAGAACGGCTACTACTACGCTGAAAAACAGAGCGAAATAAACGACACCGTCGGTAGGCTCGATGAGCTCGTGACCAAGATATCCAACTCACGCACAGGTCTTCTGCACGCTATGCTCACGGCTGAATCGGTGTCGGTGGACATCAGGATCACATTGAGTTAGGAGGCAAGAGATGCCGACAAAATATCAGATGCTGACCGAGCTGTCGGCAGCAAAGGCGGCGGAGATCGCCTCCGGTGTGAGGCAGTATATGGCGTTTCTCGACACCGCCGCCGCAAACTACAAATACCGTTTTCAGGATCAGCTCCTTATCTATGCTCAAAAGCCGGAAGCGACTGCGCTTGCTGAAATTGGCACTTGGAACAAGCTGGGTCGCTGGGTCAACAAGGGCACAAAGGGAATTGCCCTTCTCGTTGAAGACGACAGCCACTTCAAGATGCGCTACGTTTTTGACATTTCCGATACGAACAGCTACTACGGAAATATCATCGAACCTTGGAGAATGCAGAAACGCTTTGAAGCCGGAGCTGTTGAAGCTCTTGAAAACCGCTTCGGAGCGCTTGACGAGCACGGAGACTTTGCGGAGAGTCTTATCGCTCTTGCCGGTCTCATCGTGGAGGACAATATCTCGGACTACTCGGATATACTCAGAAGTGCGAAGACCGGCAGCCTAATCGAAGAACTCGACGATACGAGCCTCGCCGTCTGGCTGAAAGAGACGGCAAAGAGCTCCGTCGCGTATATGATGCTCTCCCGCTGCGGGTATAATCCTCGGAGCTATCTCAACGCTGAGGATTTCAGTCACATCGGAGATTTCAACACCCGCGACACTATCACGGTTCTCGGAGAGGCTGCGAGCGATATATCCGAGATGGCGCTTCGGGAGATCGAGGCGACAGTTCGCGGACTTGAAAAGGCCGAGAAAAAGGCAAATCGTACATTTGCAAATTCTGCGGAAGTGCGGAATAATAGAGCCGTAAACAATAAATCTGAAAGGAGCGAGGACTATGGAACTGACGTACAGACAGGAGGGGGATTATCTTCTCCCGAACGTGATACCGCCGGAGGAACCGAAGGTTGGGAAATATGGGATGCTGCGGCGCGAGTACCTGCGGAAGCACAGGCATCCGATCTTCACGGGGATGCTTCTCGGCGGGAAGCTGAACAGCCATTTGGAGGAAGTGGACGCGAGAGCGAACGAGATGCTGGAGAGCCTGACAACACAGATGGCGAAGAGCGAGGGAGTGACGGAGAGCCTGAAAGCGAAAAATCAGATGCTCTGGGTACAGATGATGAACAATATCCGGAGTCGAGCAGAGGAGATAGTTCTGACAGAGCTGGTTTACAGCTAAGCGGACACGACTTCAACGCACCTGGAGGACTACCGTATTACCACGCTCCGGATAGCGTAAATGAGTTCATACGCACGAGTGACGCACTAAGTGAACACAGAGCGGAAATTGCCGCGTTTTTTGCTTCCCACGAGGACAGCAGAGAGCGCGGCGATTTTGTCAGGGCATTTTTTGACGGAGAGCAGCATGAACACAGACTTGAATCCGGAGAAATAATATGCGGGCAGGCATTTCAGGATGTGCTGCAAATCTGGCCCAAGGTTCATGACAGAGAGCGTTGGCTCAAGTGGAACTCAGTCGCAAGTCATATTTATGGCATGATTCTCATGGACGAGTGGCTTGACCCCGACGAGAAACCGCTTCCGACTGTCGAGGAGCAGATGAGCCTTATTGCGGAAACGCAGGCTGAAAAGAAAGCCGGCTTTACAATTCCGCAGGAGGCAATAGACTATGTGCTCA
>JAFRXR010000185.1 GCA_017443395.1 Ruminococcus sp.
ACGCAACTGGTCCCTCGCGGGCGGCATGGAGCAGGACGCTGTCACCTACGGCGGCTACCTCGATATCCGCAACAACGTCGTTTACAACTGGCGCGACCGCACCACCGACGGCGGCGTGCGCAGGCTGAATTTCGTCAACAACTACTACAAGGCGGGAGCTTCGTCAAATACGAGCCTGCACGTCGTTTCTATCGACGGTAACGAGCTCAATACCTCCGACTGCCAGAAGATGTACGTCTCGGGCAATGTCATGACGCAGACCAACGGCTCCTATATCCTCAAATCCACCGATGACGCGTGGAGCGCGGGCAAGGCGAAGTCCAGCCTCTACAACTGCACGCTCAATGACGTCAAGCTCACCGCGCCGTTCTGCGAGTCGTATGTAAATACCGATTCCGCGGAGAATGCGTACACAAGGGTCATCGACAACACCTCCGGCGCGGGCGCGAATGTCCCGGCGCTCGACTACATCGACTCCCGCTACCACAATGAGGTCACCAACGGCACCTACACCTACACCGGCAGCAGAGCTGGTCTGAAGGGTATTATCGACAGCCAGAAGGACTGCGGCGGCTACCCCACGAGCTCCACGTTCAAGGGCGCGGCGAACGGTCCTACCAGCGCCGCAAACGACACCGACCGCGACGGTATGCCTGATGTCTGGGAGACTGCTCACGGTCTCGACCCCAATAATGCCAAGGACGGCGCGATCGTTTCGCTGTCCGGGGACGACTACACCAACCTCGAGATGTACCTCAACGAGCTCGCGGGCGACCCTGTTGAATTCAACGGCGTACCCGCAGCGGAGCCGATCTCCGCTTTCGAGACCATTCAGGCTGAGGACTATACGTCTGAATCCGGCACGAAGATCGAGGACGAGTCTCACGTCGCTTACATCGAAAACGGCGACTACATCTGCTTCGCGAACGTCGATTTCGGCACCGGCGCAAAGAGCTTCACGGCGAATGTTACCGGAAATGCCTCGCAGATAGAGCTGTACCTCGACAGTATGTCCGGCGAGCCTGCCGCTGTCATCGACTTCGCCGGCTCCGGAAGCTGGAGCGAGTGGACTGAAGTCTCCGGCAGCATATCCGAGGTGACCGGCAAGCACGCGCTGTACCTCGTCTTCAAGGGCGGCGACGGCTACCTCCTGAACATAGACAGCTTCGTCTTCGGCAAGGAGTATCTCCCCCTCGACGGGCGCCTCATCACTGACGTGACATTCGCGGATTACGGAAATCACGCTGGCTACGCTCTCGCGGACGGTGCTGAGGTCGGCTCGCTGCTGTTCGGCGACCGCGCTTTCACCTACGCTTCCCTCCCCGACGAGCTCGCAGGTGCGGAGCAGATACTCACTGCCTGCAATGATAAGGCTCTCGCGGAAACTGCCGTGCAGTTCACAGCAAAGGCTGATATTTCGGTGTATGTCGCGCTCGACAGCCGTATGCCTGCCGCTCCGGATTGGCTGTCCGCGTATGAAAAAACGTCCCTCGCCTCGGTCAGCTCCAACGATGTGACGTTTGAGCTGTACCGGCTCGACGTCAGCGCGGGAGACAAGGTCACACTTGGCGGAAATGGCTATGCGACGAACGTTGTGAACTATTCCGTGCTGATCGTTCCGTATAAGGAGGAGGTCGAGACCACGACGACTACAGTCACCGAGACTACCACGACCACTACAGTCACTGAGACGACTACGACCTCTTCTGCGCCCGAGGAGACGACCACCTCCGCGGAGGGCAGGTACCTCGCGGGCGACGCAAATGAGAACGGCGAAGTCAACATGGCGGACGCGGTGTGCATCATGCGCTCGCAGGCTGACCCCGACAACTTCTCCCTCACCGCTCAGGGCAGGCTCAACGCCGACGTCATCGGCGGGGACGGCGTCACCAACAACGACGCACTCGCGATACAGCGCTACGAGGCGGGTATCGTGACCGAGCTGCCGATAGTTGAGTAAAATGTAGGGCGTTCATGGGCGTTGGCTCATAACCCGCGGACGCCCAAAGGGCGCCCCTACAGAACAAGCATAAAAAAGAGCACTCTCTCGGGGGTGCTCTTACTTTTTTTATTATCCAATAACCTGCCGGTAACCTTCAGCAAGTTCGCCTATGTCATGTTCTTCACCTGCAAATGGAGCTCCTTCATCTACGCCGCCGGAAGGAACACCTGCCGCGCGGAATGTCAACATCATTGCGGAAAATTGTCACGTCCTGACCCGCCCGTGAATATAATACAGTGATAATTCATCAAGGAGGTCATTCTATGAGTGATAATTTCAGACCGCAGCCCGCGGGAGCCGTTCCCGTCAAGGTGGAGCGGGTGTTCGACAGCTGCAGCGACAAGGACTGCCTTTGCGATATCCCCGTTACTCTCACAAGCGGCGAGATACCGCCCAATATCAACATCGTGCGCAGCCGCGCAGCTTCGGTGTCGGACGTCTGTGTGAGCGTGGAGCCTGTGCCCTTCAACAAGGGCTTCTACTCGGTCGATCTGTCGTTCACGTTCTCCCTCGAGATACTCGGCTACGAGCGATCGTGCAGCGCTCCCGTCACGCTCTCGGGTACGGCTTACGCCGCGAAAAACTGTATTCTCTACGGCAGCGATTCGAGCGTGCGGACGTTTTGCAGCGGTCAGGGCGATGGAAATGGCTGTCCCTGTCAGCCACTTACTCCCACCCTGCCGAAGGCGTGCGTGTCGGTGCTTGAGCCGGTCATTCTCGAGACCAGACTGACGGAGAGCTGTCCTGTACTTAACGGCGAAAGATCGGCTGTACAGGGGCAGGTCTCGCGCGGGATAGAGGTCACGCTGGGGCTGTTCTCGGTGGTCGAGCTGACAAGACCAGTGACGGTCATGGTGCCGACCCTCGATTACCGCATACCCCGCAAGGAGTGCTGCACCGACTCCGATTCGCCGTGCGAGGCGTTCGGCAGACTGAAATTCCCCGAGGAGGAGTTCTCGCCCGCTGCGCTGACCGACTGCGGCTGCGGCGATGTCCCTTTCGAGGCTGCGCAGGGGTGACCGACGTCCCATGAGACGCAGAAGGCGCCGCGGACCCACTCCACGAGCTGCCGCGGGCGCGGTGATACTTGTCGTCGTGGTCGGTCTGCTGATAGCTTCGCTGATCCGGCTCGACCGGGCTGTACGTCCGGCGGCGGTCATGCAGGCGGAGAGCTTCGCGAAAATGCGGGCGAATGAGGCTATCGGCGGCGCGGTCGCGGACTACCTCGCGGAGCACCGGTATGAGTACTGCGACTTCGCGGCGGTGCTCTACGATGAGAGCGGACGTGCGGTCTCGGTGGAGGCGCTGCCCGTGAACATCAACCGCGTACAGTCCGAGCTGACCGTGCTGATAAACCGCCGTCTGCGGGAGTCCGGGAGCTGCTTCACGGAGATAGCGCTCGGCTCGCTGACGGGCTCGTACCTGCTTGCGGGGAAGGGACCGAGGCTGCGGGTAAGGGTCTGTCCCGCGGACAGCTGTGAGGTAAGGCTGGTGAGCTCGTTCTCACAGGCGGGCATCAACCAGACCTGCCACTGTATCAGCGCGGAGGTGACCGCCGAGGTGACCTCGTCGCTGCCGCTGTACAGCTTCAGCACGGAGGTCTGCTTCGATTTTCTGCTCGCGGAAAGTGTGATCGTGGGAGATGTTCCCGAGATATCGAGGTATGCGTGGAGCGAAAAATAGCGGGGCCCGAGGATTCATTCTCTCCGGGTCCCGTTTATCTTTTATTCGTTTTCTCCGCCGGCGGACACAGTCTCAGGGACAGGCTCCTCCTCGGGAGCGGCCTGCTCTGGTTCGGGCGTTTCCGGTGCCTGCTCGGGCTGCTCCTGTGCTGCTTCAGAGCCTTCAGCTGCGGGCGCGGTCTCCGGCTTCCTGACTATTCCAAGTGCCAGGAAGAAGAAGAAATAAGGCGCGGTGCTGTAAAGGGTAAGTCCGAAGAACGCAGACACGAAATACCCGAATGCCGCCGTCAGACAGGCAAGCGTCGGAGTGTCGAAGTGGGCGCGGTTCTTTATCGCCTTGATATAGACCGCAAAAACTCCCGCAACGTAGAATATCGACGTCGGTATGCCGAACCAGCCCGCGTACTGGAGTATCTCGTTGTGGGTGCGGACTATCTCGGTGTGCAGGTCGAACATCATACGGCGGCTGAACATACTTGTGCCCTGCCCGAGTATCGGCTTCTCCTTGATGAGCTGGATAGTCTCCATCCAGAGCTTCCAGCGTCCTGTGCCGGCTTCGCCTGCATCACCATCTGAGGCAGCGATAGTTCCGACGTCGGAGTAGAGCTTCAGGAAGTTGGAGAGGATAGTCGATTCAAAGAACGAGCAGAATATGCTGACTGCTATGAAGCCGAGCAGCGGCATGAAGAGCAGCACGCTGAATCTTCCGTCGATGATCCTTGAAGCTATGATGATGAATATCAGACCCGTCAGCACAGCGAGGTAGCAGCCGAAGGTGTTGTTCACCACGAGGATATAGGAGTTGAACAGGAAACACAGCGCGTAGATGTACTTCGCAAGCGAGCCCTTCTGGCGGATAAACATGACCGCACAGAGAAGTATGCCCATGGTGAGATAGTAGCCGTAGTAATTGAACTGGTTGAATACTATGCCTATCCCCTCTGTTTCTTTGAACTGACGTATCGGGGAGACATAATACGCATACATCGCGATGAAGCCCATTACGGTGAATACTGCGATGTACAGGTTCACGGCGATGAGCTTATAGCGCTCCTCCTTTATCATCGAAGCACAGACAAAGAAGACCAGTCCGTATGTGACGAACGAGAGCGCGTTCTCATGGAGCAGTAAGCCGTGGATATGCCAGTCCCAGAAGCTCAGTCCGCGCAGCAGGCACGAGATCACGATATACAGCGCGAAAAGCGCCATCAGCACCTGCGGGATATGGTCGCGCAGGATCGCTTTTATGCTCTTTTTTTCCCTGACTATCCCGCGTATCATTATGATGAGCGATATCAGACCTATGGCACGCGCGTATTCGGTTATGAAGTCGATGACGTGCGGAAAGAAGAGCTTTTCATCGGGCTCGAACAGCTTCCAGATGAATGTGTACAGCGGGGAAAGCGTTATCATTATCAGCGCTGAAAACATCATGAACTTCAGCCGCTCCCATGTGAATATGCGTATGAACCATTTATAGAGCCACAGGAATATCTTCTTGAAAAATCTCCCCGGATGTACTTCTTTAGTTAGTGTGCTCCTGACATCAGCCAAGACGTCACCCCCTTAGCTGTTTTTATCTACCTCGTGGAACTTCTTGAGGTTGCCTATCTTTTCGTTGCGCTCGTCGAGTACCCTCTCCACGTCCGACCAGTCAAGTCCCTGATTTGCGCAGAGCACCATAACGTGGTACAGCAGGTCGTTGATCTCGTTCATGAGCTCGTCGTTGTCGCCGTTCTTGGCTGCGATGACGGTCTCCGTCGCCTCCTCGCCTACCTTCTTGCAGATCTTGTCCACGCCCTTCTCGAAGAGGTAGCAGGTGTAGGAGTTCTCGGCGGCAGTGCCGTTCTCGAACTGCTTCTTTCTCTCCTTGATGACTTCAAAAATCTCCTGATAAACTGTCATATCAATTCTCCTTTATCACTTATTCTCCGGGATGTCGGGAACGCCGTCCCCTGCATCTGAGCTGTCGTATATCTCGTTGAAGAAGCAGCTGTAGCTGCCGGTGTGGCAGGCTGCCCCGGTCTGCTCGACGTTAACGAGCAGTGTGTCATTGTCGCAGTCGCCGTAAATGGAAACGACCCTCTGGACGTGTCCGCTGGTCGCGCCCTTGTTCCAGTACTCCTGCCGCGACCTGCTCCAGAACCATGTGTAGCCGGTCTCGAGGGTCTTTTTCAGGCTCTCCTTGTTCATGTAGGCGAGCATGAGCACTGTTTTTGTGTTGACCTCGTAGCAAATCGCTGGGATAAGCTCGCTCTTGACAAAGAATTTGTCGAGGTCGCTGATGTCTGTCTTTACCATATTTACCTCCTCACGTCCACAGCGACGTTATGAACATCGGTGTGCTGACGTCAGATTTTGTGAAGCCGCAGTTCTCGTAGAAATGCAGCTCGTCGTTGTATGCGATGACCGCTATGCGCAGGTAGCTCCTGTAGTGCTTCTTGACCATGTCAACGAGCGTGCGCCCCACGGTCTGACCGTGGTAATCGGGGTCAACGAGCAGATAGTGGACGTATGCGGTCATGACGCCGTCGTCCATGACGCAGATCATGCCTATCAGCTTTTCGCCGTCCCATGCAGTATAGACGGTCTCGAACTTCTTCATCGCCAGTCTTAGCTTGCCGGGGAAATGTCCCGAGGACCAGTCCACCGAGAGAAAGAGCCGCTCGAGCTCTTTTTCGGTAAATTCGTGCGTATCCTTATATTCGATCATAGTCTATCCACCAATCCGGCGTTATCTCGCCAAGTGTGATCACTTTTCCCGCGCTGTAGTCGAGCATGATCTCGATGTCCTTGTAGCTCGTCGGCATGAGCTGTACCATGAGCTCGCGGCAGGCTCCGCAGGGAGCACCCTTGCCCTCGACAGGCGGTATGCACAGCACCCGCGCTATCTCGTTCTCGCCAGCTGTTATCATGCTGAATATGGCGTTTCTCTCCGCACATATTCCCAACGCAGAACAGGTATCTATACATACCCCCGTATATATCTTTCCTGACTTGCTCAGCACTGCCGCGGAGACCTCTCCCGCGGTCACATATTCGGATATGCGCCGTGCGTTTAGTACAGCCCTTGCTGCCTCGTACATCTCCTGCCATATTTTGTCCATAGCTTACTCCTCGAATAGTCTGTTTATCATGCGCTGCGGTGAATCCATAAATGTCTTCATCACGCCGTATGTCCCGGTCTCCTCATAGGCACGTCGGGATATGCCGCTCTCCGTCAGCTCGTATATGACAGCATCCGGAAATGCCAGTATCACAGGCGAATGCGTCGCGATGATGAACTGACACCCCTCCCGCACGAGCTCGTTTATGCGTATCAGCAGCGACATCTGCCGCGAGGGCGAGAGGGCAGCCTCCGGCTCGTCGAGAATGTAAAGTCCCCGCCCTGAAAAGCGGTTCATCACCAGTGAAAAAAAGCTTTCCCCGTGCGACTGTCTGTGCAGGGATATACCGCCGTATACGCTGATAAGCTGCGGGATAGTATCAATATACGTCGCGGCATTGTAGAAGCTCTCCGCACGCAGAAAGAAGCCGGTCTTCGGACGCTCGATCTCACGGACGAGCTTTATCAGCGTGTGCAGCTCAGAATGCGTATCGTTGGTCGAGAATGAGAAGTTCATCGAGCCGCCCTCAGCATTAAAGCCGCATTTCAGGGCTATCGCCTCGAGCAGTGTGGATTTGCCTGTACCGTTCTCTCCGCAGAAAAATGTCACCGGAGCAGAAAGGTCGAGCTCCTGCATGGCTGCAAGGCTCCTCACCGCCGGAAGCTCCGAGAGATAGCTGTCCCCTGCTGGAAGCTCAGGCAGCTTCACACTCCTGATGAAGGTCATTAACGGCAGATCACTCCGCGCTCACGGCAGTAGTCCTTGACCTGCCCCACAGTAAGCTCGCGGAAGTGGAACAGCGACGCCGCAAGGGCAGCAGTCGCGCCGGTCTTCTCGAAGACCTCATAAAAGTCGTTTATCTTACCCGCTCCGCCGCTCGCGATGACCGGTATGGAGCAGTTGTCGC
>JAFRXR010000023.1 GCA_017443395.1 Ruminococcus sp.
ATAAGTCCCTTTCCGTCACCGGAAGCGAATCTCGGGCACTCGTTCTCGACAAGGAAGGTGTCCCTGTCGTAGCCGGCAAGACCCGACCACTCAACGAGATAATCATCGATCTTCTTTCCGAGCTCGGACACGCCGTTCATGGCGATGATACCGATAGGCGAAACGTTGCTCTCACTGATGAATAGATTCTCACTTGAAGCTGTCATAGATAATTTCCTCACACCTGCGCCGCGGTGTGATACTCCTTTCAGAATTTTTGATATTCAGACCGCACATCAGTGCGGGAAGGGACGTTACTTGCAGAAGTATTCGATGTATCTCTCGATATCGCCGGAGATGATAGAGCGCGCAACGTCTGCGTGATCCACCTCGTTGACGGCGGTCGTCTTATTTTCAAGTTCCTTGTAGACTTTGAAGAAGTGCGTCATCTCATCGAAGATATGCTGCGGGAGCTCCTCGATGTCCTTGTAGCAGTTGTAGTTGGGGTCATCGAAGGGGATAGCGATGATCTTGTCGTCGCGGTGCTCGTTATCGAGCATACGGATAACGCCGATCGGATAGCAGCGGACGAGCGTGAGCGAATTGAGTGTCTCCGAGCAGAGCACGAGCACATCGAGCGGGTCGTTGTCGTCGGAGTAGGTACGCGGGATAAAGCCGTAATTTGCGGGATAGTGGGTCGAAGTATGGAGAATGCGGTCCATTCTGATGAGACCGGTCTCCTTGTCGAGCTCATACTTGATCTTGCTGCCCTTGCCGATCTCGATAACGGCGATGAAATCGTCGGGGCTGACCCTCTTGGGGCTGATCTTATGCCAGATGTTCATCTTTATACCTCCGCACGCCGGAAAACACACTTTTCCAGTCTTTTATAGTTATATCCTACTAATTAGTATACCACTTTTCAGCGATTTGTCAATCCCGCCGATGAATTTCGGCAATCTTGTACAGTTTATCCCAAATACGAGCCTTTTTTTCGACTTAAAACCATTTTGCTCCAAAACAAATAATCAAACTTCCTGTAAATAATAAATATCATTATACGATAAGGATAATATTGTTAACAAAAATTGAATATTGCGAAAGAATATTATTTTACAATATCCCTTGATTTCCGCCGGATAATATTATATAATAAATATAAGTTTTCAGAGGAGGTGGAGCAGTATGCCCAGCTACAGGATCGCAGTCATAATCGCGTGCATAGACCAGAGCTACCAGAATTCGGTTCTTCGCGGCATAGCTGACTCCGCTAAGGAATGCTCGCTCAGCATCGAGGTCTTCGTGTCGTTCACCGGAACTATGGGCAATCTCGGGCACGATACCGGCGAATTCAACATCTTCCGCCTGCCAGACTTCAAGGAATTCGACGGAGCTATCCTCCTCACAAATACCGTCGCCTATCAGCCCGTCATCTCGGATATCCTCAGCAGGATAAAGGCAGCCGGTATCCCCGCCGTGAGCATCGACAACGACATACCGTCGTTCTACCATATAGGCATTGACAACCGTACCGCCATGCGCAGGATAACCGACCACATGATAATGTTCCATGGCGTTAAAACGATAAACTACATCTCCGGTCCGCGCGACAACCCAGAGAGCATAGACCGTCTCGCCGGCTTCATGGACGTCCTCCGGGAGAACGATATCCCCATAGAGGAGGAGCGTATCTTCTACGGTGATTTCCGTGCGCCGACCGGCAGACAGGCTGTCGAGCAGTTCCTCGCGAGCAGCCTCGATATGCCCGAGGCGATAATCTGCGCCAACGACGTAATGGCTGCCTCCGCGATAACACGGCTCGCCGAAGCAGGGCTGCTCGTCCCCGCCGACATCGCCGTCACAGGCTTCGACAACACCTACAGCTCCCACTCCTTCCAGGTCGAGCTGACGTCCGTAGACCGTCCGCTCGGACACTCAGGAAAGCTCGCCTGCAAAATGCTCATGAACCACTTCCAGGCTCTCGAGCAGAAGCGCAGCATAATGCTCGATATGTCCCCGCACTTCACCGAAAGCTGCGGCTGCAGCGACAAGGCGGTCTACGACCTCGTCGAGTTCAAGGAGCTGAATTACCATAACTACATGAAGTTCGAGAAGGTCGAGAGCTACATGGGGCAGTTCAACAAGCTCTCCTGCGAGCTCCTCAGCTGCAACACCTTCAGCGAATACATCGGCGTGCTGAAGAGCTTCGTCAAGGGCATCGACCCGGGCGAGTTCTACTTCTGCCTCTGCGACGGCTGGGACTCCAGCCCCTCCGCCAGCTTCCCCGCAGGACCGCCGAGCGAGGACGAGATACCGACTCACTACACCGACACTGTCACTGTCGCTATCGCCTACAAGGACGGGAGCTTCGCCGAGCCCTCCGTCATGCGCACGAAGGATATCCTCCCCGCCTTCTCCGAGAACCGCACCCCGGGCAAGATGTACTACATCATTCCCCTTCATTTCGGCGTGAGATGTCTCGGCTACATGGTCATCTATAACAGCCCCGTCTCGATCTACAACTCGATGTTCGAGACCTTCTGCATAAACATCAGCAACTCGCTCGAGAACATCAGGAAGCTCGTGTGCCTTGAATCAGCCGTCGAGCACCTCGGCAAGCTCTATGCGCAGGACACCTTCTGCGGTATCTTCAACCGCAACGGCTTCGTTCAGGCTACCCGCGACGTCTACGCAGACTGCGTGCGGGAGCAGCGTGACATAATGCTCATGTTCATCGACCTCGACGGTCTGAAGAAGATCAATGACACCTTCGGTCACGATATCGGCGATGAGGCTATCGTCTGCATAGCTGACGTCCTCCGCAGGACCTGCACGAACGGCGAGATCTTCTGCCGCTTCGGAGGGGACGAATTCATCGTCTTCAAGGCTGATTCCTCCACCGCGGAAGCCGACGAGCTCACCCGCAGCATAAACTCGTGCATAAACGACCTCAATCTCTCCGGCGACCACGAATTCGAGCTCAGCGCCAGTACGGGCTACGTCATCACCGTCCCCAAGGAGGGCGAGGACATCTTCCGCTTCGTCACCGAGGCAGACAAGATAATGTACGTCCAGAAGCGCAAGAAAAAGCTGTCAAAATACCTCAAATCATAAAAGTCCGCACCGGCTCGCCTCGGTACGGGCTTTTTTATGACGAAAATGTAATGTTAGTTCTGCACAAAACGATTGACATTTATTCGTCAAACTGCTATAATAGAAGAGTATCAAACACAGGAGGAGAAAGAACCTATGCTACAGCTCAAAACCATCGTCAAGCGCTACGGGAGCGGCGATAACGCAGTAATGGCGCTCAACGGAGTGAGCATATCATTCCGCGAGAGCGAGTTCGTTGCGATACTCGGACACTCCGGCTGCGGCAAGACTACGCTGCTGAACATCATCGGCGGTCTCGACCACTACAGCGCCGGCGACCTCATTATCAACGGTGTTTCGACAAAAGACTACAAAGACAGAGACTGGGACGCATACAGAAATCATTCGATAGGCTTCATCTTCCAGAGCTATAACCTTATCCCGCACCAGACCGTGCTCTCGAACGTTGAGCTCGCGCTCACTATCTCGGGCGTATCGAAGTCCGAGCGCAGAAAGCGTGCGAAGGAGGCTCTCGAGAAGGTAGGTCTGGGAGATCAGCTCCACAAGAAGCCCAACCAGATGTCCGGCGGACAGATGCAGCGTGTCGCGATAGCGCGTGCCCTCATCAACAACCCCGACATCCTCCTCGCCGATGAGCCCACCGGCGCCCTCGACAGCGAGACCAGCATTCAGGTAATGGAGCTCCTCAAGGAGATAGCCAAGGATAAGCTCGTTATCATGGTAACTCACAACCCTGAACTCGCTGAGCAGTACGCAAACCGTATCGTCAAGATAAAGGACGGCAAGCTCACCAGCGACAGCAATCCCTATAAGCCCGAGGAGGAGAAGGCGCCCGAAAAGGAAGCCAAGAAAAAGCGCGTTTCGATGTCGTTCCCCACGGCAGTGTCGCTCTCGCTCAACAACCTCCTCACAAAGAAGGGCAGAACAATACTCACAGCCTTCGCCGGCTCTATCGGTATCATCGGTATCGCCCTGATACTCGCGCTCTCGACCGGTATCAACGAATACATCAACAAGGTGCAGGAGGAAACGCTCTCCTCGTACCCGCTCGATATCGCCCGTGAGAGCACCGACACCTCCGCACTTCTCGAGACCATGATGGATTCCGAGAAGGAGTCCCAGGAACACTTCGACCAGCGCGACAGGGTCTACGCGAACACCGCGAGCTACGATATGTTCAACTCGTTCAATTCGTCCGCGAAGCAGATAAACAATATGAGAAAGTTCAAGGAATTCGTTGACGGCAGCCAGACCATTCAGGATAAGTCCACTGCTATCTCCTATTCCTACGACCTCAAAATGCCGGTATACACCGAAGAGCCCTCCGGAGACATCGTTAAGGTGGACTTCATGGATATGTACATGGACGCACTCGGAATGACAGGCTCCGCCCTCGGAATGGGCTCATCGTCCATGGCGGACGCAGAGATGTCGATGTTCGGTCTCAGTGTCTTCCAGGAGCTCCTCCCCGCAGACAACGGCGACCCGGTACACGACCTTATCCTCGATCAGTACGACGTCGTGTACGGCGAATGGCCGGACGAGTACAACGAGGTAGTCGTAGTGCTCACCCGCTCCAACGAGATACCGGACATCATGATAAACACCCTCGGTCTCAAGGACAGGGCTGACTTCAAGGAGCGCCTCCTTGCAGCGACCGCGGGCGAGACAGTCGAGGATTACGGTCAGACCGAGTGGTCCTACGACGAGATAATGTCCAAGCGCTACAAGGTCCTCCTCCCGAGCGACTACTACCAGAAGGCAGCCGACTCCGACACCTACACGGACATCAGGGAGACCTCCACGGGCATGGACTTCCTCTACAATTCCGACGACGTGGGCATCGACCTCAAGATAGTCGGATTCGTCCGCCTCAAGGACGACGCAAAGGCTTCCGCAGCAATGCTCAGCGGATATGTCTGCTACACTCACGAGCTCACCGACTACATCATCGAGAAGACCGAGGAGAGCGACATCGTCAAGGCTCAGCTCGCTGACGAGACCGTCAATGTCATCGACGGCTCTGTGTTCCCCTCTGACGAATACGAGGGACTTTCCGACGCACAGAAGGCAGACTCCGCAAAGGCATTTATCAGCAGTCTCTCCGCAGAAAAGAAGGCGGACGTGTTCCGTTTTGTAACGGTCGAGAGCGAGGTCGATGCCCAGATAGAGGCGTACCTTGCAGAATTCGACCGCGATGAGTTCATCGCCCAGATGAACGAGATGTACTCCGCACAGCTCGGCGGCATGGACATCAGCTCCTATGTCGGCACGATGTCCGACGAGGAGATAAAGGAAATGGCTGCCCAGGGCATGAGAGCAGAGCTCACCGCACAGATAGAACAGGCAGTGTCGGCGCAGCTCGCAGAGATGTCCAATCAGGAGCTCGCAGCCGCCCTCGAGCAGACTCCTCTCACTCAGGAGATGTACGTCAAGGTATTCGACGAATACACCCCCGAGAAGATCTCGGAGATGACCTACGACGACGTACTGAAGGAGCTTGGCTATGCCGACAAGGAGGACCCGTCCCACATCTACATCTACGCCAAGACCTTCGCAGACAAGGACGACATCGAGGCTGAGATAACCAGCTACAATAACTCCGTCAAGGAAGCCGACGTTATCCACTACACAGATATCGTTAAGCTGCTCACCTCCTCGATAACCGGCATAATCAGCGGTATCTCCTACCTGCTGATCGCGTTCGTCGGCATATCGCTGGTGGTATCGTCGATAATGATAGGCATCATCACCTACGTATCCGTCCTCGAGAGGACGAAGGAGATCGGCATACTCCGCGCGATCGGAGCATCGAAGAAGGACGTCTCCCGCGTGTTCAACGCAGAGACGGTCATCGTAGGGTTCTTCGCAGGCGTGTTCGGCGTCCTCGTGACGCTGCTTCTGACGGTTCCGATCAATATCGTCATCCATTCGCTCACCGGCATCAACACGCTCAGCGCGCAGCTTCCGCTGCTCGGCGCCGTCATCCTCATCGCCGTAAGCGTTCTCCTGACGCTTATAGCGGGGCAGATCCCGTCCAAGATCGCGGCGCGCAAGGACCCGGTCGAAGCGCTCAGAACAGAATGACAAAAACTTATTGACAAATCACCCGACCGGTGATACAATTACCGGAGAAGAGACGGGTTCGCCCGTCGGGAGGAATTACTATGATCCTTACCGCTCGATTTTCAGCATATTATTATTTCTATTACCGCTTTACCGGGTAATAGTGATTTGTGCTGCTGTCGGTACGGGATTGTAGAATAAGACGATCAAGCAGGAGCCGCACGGTCACTTTTGCCCGCGGTTCCTGTTTTCATTTTTGGAAGGAGAAAGATCATGATCACGGTATTGAAGCCGGGCACGTCTCCGGCGCAGAGAGACCAGCTTATCGTTTGGCTGAGAGAGCAGGGACTTGACGTCCACGTTTCCGAGGGAAGCGATTATACTGTCCTCGGCCTTATAGGCGACACCTCGCACGTCGATATGGACCTCATCGGTTCTCTTGACATCGTCGAGTCCGTAAAAAGGGTTACGGAGCCGTATAAACAGTGCAGCAGAAAGTTCCACCCTGAGGACACGGTCGTCGACGTCGGCGGCGTAAAGATCGGCGG
>JAFRXR010000024.1 GCA_017443395.1 Ruminococcus sp.
GATCACCGCTGCTGCTGCGGCACTGACCGTGCTGTGCTCCTGCGGGGAGACAGTAAGGCTCATGGGCGATTCCTCGGAGCCGGCTGCTATCGAGAGCACTGCTGGTGCGGCGTCCGGAACGGCAACAGGAGCTCCACAGGAGACCGATACCTCCGCCTCCGAGGCTGAGCCTGTGACGGAGCCAGAGCCCGAGCCGACGACTGTTGACGTCTATGACAAGAGCTTCGAGCTGCCGGCATCGTCCGTGCTCGACGGCTTCGAGACCGTGCTCCAGAAGCCGGAATTCCCGACAGGCTGCGAGGTCACATCGCTGACTGAGACACTGAATTATCTCGGCTTCGGCGTCGATAAGGTGACTCTCGCTGACGAGTTCATGCCTATCGACTACAACGGATACGTTCTCATGAACGAGGCTTACATCGGCGACCCACGCACAGACGGCTTCGGCTGCAATGCCAACGTAATCGTGCAGACTGCGGATATGTACTTCGCTTCGGTGGATTCGCCGTGCTGCGGTGTTGACCTCACCGGGACTGAGTACAGCGACCTCTGGTACCAGATCGCTGCCGGCAGACCTGTCATCGTGTGGGTCACGATAGATATGCGCGTCTCGTACCCGGAGTACGTCTGGACAGCCGGCAACGGCGAGGACTTCATATTCGACTGGTACCAGCACTGCATAACCCTCTACGGCTATGACCTTGACGAGGGGATAGTCTATGCGGCTGACCCGCTCGTCGGAAATACGACCTACCCCATTGAAACGTTCGCGCAGATATATGACATTATGGGCAAGCAGGCGGTAGTCATCGCGGGGGACGCTTCCTCGGAGGGACACCACACGACTACTGAGGCTGAAAAGTCCGTCACCATGCACACCCGCAAGCAGTATCTCGAGGAGAAGGAAGCTGCTGAGCAGGAAAGCGGACAGCCTGAACCGGCAGAGGAGCAGAATGAGGAAAATTAAGGGTGTTATATTCGATCTCGACGGCACCCTCATCGACTCCATGACCGTGTGGTGCAGGGTCGACAGGGAATTCCTCGCGGAGAACGGCGTGACCGACCCTCCGGCTGATATTTCCGAAAAAATAAAGAAAATGACCGTTGAGCAGGCTGCCGATCACTTCATTACGAGGTTCGGGCTGAGCTGTACGCAGGAGCAGGTCATACGCCGTATCGAGGAGCTCGTGCGGGTGCAGTATGAGGAGAGGATCCCCCTGAAGCCGCACGTCATGGAGCTGCTCTCCCTCCTCGACTCGCGCGGGATACCATATGGTATCGCGACGGCTACATACAGGTCGCTCGCGGAGGCTGTGCTGCGGCGCTGCGGGATAATCGGGAGGTTCAGGTTCATTCTTGCGGATTCGGATTATCCGCAGGGGAAGCGCTTCCCGGACATCTTCCTCGGGGCGGCTGAAAGGCTCGGCGCGGAGCCCGGGGAGATACTCGTCATCGAGGATTCACTGCACTGCATCGAGACTGCGGTCTCTGCGGGATTTATGACGGTCGGGGTCTATGACGAGCTCTCGGACTGCGACCGCGCGGACATTGAACGCATTGCGGACGGGTATTTCCCGTCGCTTGCGGAGGTAATCACTATGATCTCTGAGGCGCTGATATGAAAAAAGTCATGGTTGGAATGAGCGGCGGAGTTGACAGCTCCGTCGCTGCTATGCTGCTGAGAGACAGCGGTTATGACGTCACGGGTGTGACGCTGAAAATGTTTTCGGACGAGGATATCGTTCAGGCGGAGAAGGAGGGAAAGACCTGCTGTGCGCTCTCGGACGTGGAGGACGCGCGGAGCGTCGCGTACCGGCTCGGCTTTGAGCACCTCGTTTTCAATTTCAGGGAGGTGTTCCGCGAATATGTCATGGAGCAGTTCGCGGAGAGCTATCTTTCGGGCAGGACGCCCAATCCCTGCATTGAGTGCAACCGCCGCGTGAAGTTCTGGAAAATGCTTCTGCGTGCGCAGGAACTCGGGTACGACTACATCGCGACGGGTCACTACGCGCGGATAGAGTTCGACGAAGGTTCGGGGAGGTATCTCCTCAAGCGCCCGAAGGACAGGAGCAAGGATCAGACCTATGTGCTGTACTCGCTCACGCAGGAGCAGCTCGCGCATACGCTTTTCCCGCTCGGGGACCTCGAAAAGCCGCAGGTCAGGGCGCTTGCAGAGCGTGCGGGGCTGGTCAATTCCGCGAAGCCGGACAGTCAGGACATATGCTTCGTCCCGGACGGCGATTACGCGGGCTTCATCAGGAAGTTCACGGGGGCGGACGTTCCTGAGGGCGACTTCACCGATATGCAGGGGAACGTTCTCGGGCGCCACAGGGGCATAATAAACTATACGGTCGGTCAGCGGAAGGGTCTGGGAATTTCTCTCGGGAAGCCCGCATATGTTGTTAAAAAGGACGTGCTGACGAACACGGTCGTCCTCGGCGATGAAGCCGACCTCTACACGAAGACCCTCGTCGCGCAGGACGTGAACCTCATCTCCGTTGCGGAGCTGACTGAGCCGATGCGCGTGACCGCAAAGACCCGCTACAGCCAGACCGAGCAGCCGGCAGTCGTGTCGTACCTCGGGAGCGGGGAGTATCTGGTGGAATTTGATGAGCCGCGGAGAGCTGTCACGAGCGGGCAGGCGGTCGTGCTCTACGACGGGGACACGGTAGTCGGCGGCGGAACGATAAAATAGGGGGAATTACCATGAAAACGGCACTCATAGTCATTGATATGCAGAACGACTACCTTTACGACAAGCGCAAGCCGCAGTTCGCGTACAACACTGCGGAGCTGGTCACTGCGGTCAATTCGCTGATTCACAGCTATCACGACTCCGGCAGCGATGTCATATACATACGCCACATCATACAGAACCTCCCCACGAACAGGCTGCTGTTCGGCTACTCTATCGCGGGGACTGAGGGCGCGGAGCTCTACTCCGGGCTGGATATCGTCTCCGAGTACTGCTTCGACAAGCTGGTCGGGGACGCGCTCTCCAACAAAAAGCTGCGCGAGCTCATCGCGCGTAACGGCTGCGAGGAGCTGCACCTCTGCGGACTCGACGAATTCGGCTGCGTGACCTCGACTGCCCTCGGGGCTGCAAAGCGTGGGATAAAGGCATTCATCGTCCGCAGCGGCATAGCGACGGTCTTCCCGGAAAAGAAGCAGGCTAAGGGTCGGGCAAAGCTCGAAAAGGCGGGCGTGAGGTACATCTGACGCGGGACTGCATGGGAGTTCGGGAAATGAAAACGAAAAAGATACTGAAAAAGACAGCTAAGGTCCTGCTGATAATACTTGTCGTTCTGACAGTGCTGTGGCTGATCATTTTTATCAGCAGCAGGATAAGGCTGAAGCGTGACCGGGAGTTCCTGGAGGAGAGGGGATACGTCAGCCTTGTGTCCGCCGGGGACTATTCCGTGAACGTTCTTTCATACGGCAACGAGAACGGGAAACACCGTATCATCGCGCTGGCAGGGTACGGAGTGCCGGACAGCTGTATCACAATGCGCAGAATGACTGCCGTGCTGGAAGCTGATAATCAGGTGGTCTTCATTGACCGCGCGGGGTACGGCGTCAGCGACGACACAAAGCAGGACATGACTGTTGAGAATGTCGTGGAGGCGTACAGAACGGCGCTGAAAAACGCAGGTATCAAAGCGCCTTATGTGCTCATGCCGCATTCTATCGGGGGCGTGTATGCGACCTACTGGGAGAGCAAATATCCTGACGAGATAGAGGCGGTCGCTATCATTGACGGCACAGAGCTGGAAGCGGTAACTCCTGAGGAGCAGGACGCTGATGATACCGCGGAGCTGCGGCTGTATTACAGGCTCGTTAAGCTCGGTCTCGGCGGTACGGGTGACCTGCTTCTGAAACGCTTTCTGCCCGAAAAGGAATGGCTCTCTGACGATGAACAGAAAGCGGAATATGCATTGGCTCTGATGACCTATGATTCCCGCGCGCTGCTCTCCGAGAACGAACAGGAAGTACAGAATATCAATACGGCGTGGGATTCTATCGTGACGAACGATATCCCGAAAATATACATCTCCACGGCATACTTCACAGCGGAGGATATTGAAGCAGACGGTATCCTGACAGATGAACTGATCGGCGAGCTGATGAATGACCGCAGAGAGCTGAGGAAGATGCTTGATGAGCAATACAAAAACGGCGATATCCCGCAGGAAAGATATAATGAGCTCCTTCCGGAACTGCCAAAATCGCAGGCGGAAAGCCGTCAGCTGGCGCTGGAGGACTACCTTGAATACGGGCGCGATTATAAGGATAGGGTATTGCTCCCGTATCTTGAAAAGCTCGGCAGCTGTGAGCTGATAGACCTCCCCGGCGATCACCTGATATATGAGCAGAAGCCCGACGAGTGCGGGAAGATCATAAGAGAATTCATCGACAGTCTGGACTGAAAAAGGAAAAACATGGAATACAGCTACGAAAAACTCACTGATAGAATTTACGTCTGTGCGAGCAGCGACCACCGCTTCGGCACGGACGCCTTCCTCCTCGCGCATTTCTCGCAGTACCGCATGAAGGATAAGGTCTGTGACCTCGGCACGGGCTGCGGGATAATCCCACTTATCATGCAGAAAAGCAAGCCCCCGCAGGTCACCTACGCGGTCGATATCCAGGAGGGCGCGATCGAGCAGCTGCGGCTCGGTCTGGAGCGCAGCGAGACCACGGGGATAGTGCCGGTATGCGCTGACCTTAAAGTGCTTTGGGACAGAGCCCCCCTCGGGCAGCTCGACCTCGTGACGTGCAACCCGCCGTACAAGGTCGCGGGAGCAGGCTTCGAGAGCGTCATCACCGCCCAGAAAATAGCCCGCCATGAGATACTCTGCGACATAAATGACGTCTGTGCGTCGGCGGCGAAGCTGCTTAAATTCGGGGGGAGGCTCTGCTTGTGCAACCGCCCCGAGCGGCTCAGCGACGTGATGTTCGCGATGAAGTCGAATGGTATCGAACCCAAGCGGCTGCGCATGGTGTCGAAGTCGCCCGCGGACGCGCCGTGGCTCTTCCTCATCGAGGGAAAGAAGGGTTCCAAGCCGTTCATGCGCGTCGAGCCGCAGCTCTATATCCGCAGCGGGGACGGCTTCTCGGAGGAGCTGCAAATGATCTACGACACCGGAAAGGAAGAAAAATGAGCGGAACGTTATTCATCGTCGGCACACCTATCGGCAACATGGAGGACATCACCCTCCGGCAGCTGCGCACCCTCGAGGAGACCGACTTCATCTGCGCCGAGGACACCCGCGTGACGGCAAAGCTGCTGAACCATTTCGAGATAAAGAAGCCGCTCGTCAGCTTCCACGAGCACAGCTCCGCGGCAGATGCTGCCCGTATCATCGAGCGTATCGCGGCGGGGGAGAACGGCTGTATCGTGACGGACGCGGGTATGCCGTGTATCTCCGACCCGGGCGAGGTGCTCGTGCGGAGGGCGTATGAAAGCGGGGTCGATGTGAAGGTGGTGCCGGGACCGACTGCCGTGGCTTCGGCGGCGGCGCTTTCGGGTATGCACATCAGCCGCTTTACGTTCGAGGGCTTCCTGCCCGTGCAGAAAAAGGAGCGCAGCGAGCGCCTTGAGGCTCTGCGCGGCGAGACTGCTGTGATGATCTTCTACGAGGCTCCCCACAAGCTGCGTCAGACCCTCTCAGACCTTGCGGGGACGTTCGGCGTGGAGCGCAGGCTCGCACTCTGCCGTGAGCTCACAAAGGTCTACGAGGAAACGCTGCGAATGACTCTCAGTGAGGCGCAGGAGTATTATTCCGAGCGTGAGCCGAGAGGGGAGTATGTCCTCGTCGTGGAGGGAAGGACTTCTGACGAGGGAACGGCAGTGACCGTAGAGCAGGCGCTCGGACAGGTGAGGGAACTCGTTGGAAAGGGCGAAAGACCGACCGAAGCCTGCAAGGAAGTAGCCAAGCTGACGGGTCTGCGCAAGAGCGAGCTGTATGCGGCATACTGTGCTGAAAAATAAAAATTGCACAAAAATACTTGAAATTTGTGCGCAGATGTGATATAATATTATTCGTTGTAATTACATGATCCGCTCCGGCGGGGAAAGAAGGCTGCTATGATCTGCGACCTGCACTGCCACACCAAGCTGTCCGACGGTTCGCTCGGAATTGAAGACATAATCGCTCAGGCTCAGCGCACAGGCATCGACTGGCTCTCGATCACGGACCACGACACCATGGCTTCGTTTTCAAGGGCGGACGTCCTCGGCGAGAGAGCCGGCGTAAAGATACTGCACGGCGTCGAGCTTTCGGCGTACGACAAGGACAGGGGACAGAAAGTCCACATACTCTGCTACGCTCCCAAGAAGCCTGACCGTCTTGAGGGTCTCTGCCTGAAAAGCTGCGAGATACGCAAGGAGGTCTCCAAGGAAATGATCGGGAAGGTCATGGAGAGATTCCCGATAACGCTCGAGAGCATACTCAAGCACACCACCGCTTCAAAGAGCATTTTCAAGCAGCACATCATGCGCGCCCTCATCGACTACGGCTACGCGCTGGAGTTCTACGGCGAGCTCGATAATGAGCTGTTCAACCATAAGACCGGTACCTGCTATGTTGAGCGTGAGTACCCGGACGTAAACTTCGTCATCGACCTTATCCATACCGCAAAGGGCGTGGCTGTAATGGCTCACCCCGCGCAGTACGACAATATCGAGCTGCTCGAGGAGCTTGCGAAGAAGGGCAAGATCGACGGCGTCGAGATCGGGCACCACTCCGCGGACGAGGCATACCGCAGCGAGCTTTCGGCTATCGCAAGGCGATATGAGCTCATCGAGACCGGCGGCTCCGATTTCCACGGGCTCTATAACAAGGTGCCGACCCACCTCGGCAGCGAGACCACCACAAAGGAAAATCTCGAGAGGATAATCAAGCTCGCGGGGAAGATGTGACAGCATGAGTTTATTAATCGAAAGACCTGAAATGAGAGCTATCCCGGCTCTCGTTTCTTTTATTGGGACGGTATTGTTCATCGTTCCGGCGTTTCATGGGATAGTCAACCTCGGAAACATCGCGGGGACGGCGGTCTGCGGTTCGCTGACGCTGATGTTCACGTTCTTCGGACGCTTCTGCGGTGCGGTGTCTGCGCTGTGGAGGACTCCCGGCGGACGGGCGGCGGTCTGCGCGGTATCGGCTGCCGCGGGGATAAGCGTCGTACTGGCGGCGGTCATCAGCGTATTCATGCTACGTGCGGCGAATGACCCTCCGCCCGGGAACAGCACGACGCTCATCGTGCTCGGATGCAAGGTGAAGAACGGTGCTCCCTCGCTCATGCTTTCAAGGCGTATCGGCGCGGCGTATGAGTACCTCGAGGCACACCCGGATTCATGCGCGGTCGTGTCCGGAGGAAAGGGCAGCGATGAGCTCATCAGCGAGGCACAGTGCATGAGGGACGAGCTCGTGAGAATGGGGATCGCGCCCGGGCGTATCTACATGGAGGACAAGTCTGTCAACACCGAGGAGAACCTGCGTTTCTCGCTGGCGATCATCAGGCGCGAGGGACTTCCGGGCAGCGTCGCAACTGTCACCGATGGCTTCCACCAGCTCCGGGCGGGAATGATAGCCAAGCGGCTCGGCACGGAGACGTTCAGCGTCAGTGCTCGGACGCCGTGGTGGCTCGCACCGACGTACTGGGTGCGGGAGTGGTTCGGCGCGGCGTGGTGCGCGATAGGAGGATAACTGGGATATGACATGGGTCATCAGGAACAGGACGACGGGGCAGTACCTCGCGTCAAAGCGCATGACGGTATTCGCGGACGTCTTCGCACGGAGGTTCAATTCCGTAAAGCAGGCGAGGGCTTACATCGCCGCTTCCTGCAAGGCTGCCGCTGACTGGGAGGTCTGCGAGCTCGCTGATGAAAGATCGGGGGCTATGGTCACCCGCGGGGACATATCATGCGCCGTGGAGAGTAATTTTTTCCCGGAGGGAAAAGAATCTTCACGCTGATACTTGATTTTTTACGTGAATCGTGGTATGATAATACAGCTATTTAATATGCAAAGGACTGATTCTTTTGAAGATAGGATTTTCAACTCTTGCTTGTCCGGACTGGTCATGGCCGGACATTTACTCAATGGCAAAGGACTTCAGGTTTGACGGAATTGAGATCAGAGGTCTCGGGAACGACATTTTTTCGGTCAAGGCTCCGCCC
>JAFRXR010000025.1 GCA_017443395.1 Ruminococcus sp.
GATAAGATAATCGCCGGCTACAGCAAGTCGAGAGCGCTTTCGCGTATCTCCAAGCTCAATCTCGCGATACTCCGCATAGCGCTCTATGAGTCGATATACGACGACAACACGCCCATGAACGCGGCGATCAGCGAGGCTATCAAGCTCTCGATGGTGTATACATACCAGGAGGATACCTCGTTCATCAACGGCGTGCTCGGCGCTTTCTCGAGGGATTCTCAGAAGGAAGAGAACGCTGATGCCTGAGTTCCTCGGCGTAGATACAAGCAACTATACGACCTCGGCAGCGGTATTCATCAGTGAGGAGCGGCGGATAGTCCACATGAAGAAGCTCCTTCCCGTGCGGAAGGGCGAGCTCGGTCTGCGCCAGAGCGACGCAGTCTTCCACCACACCAAGCAGCTCCCGGAGATGATAGAGCGGCTCTACTCGGAGAATGAGCTCGGCGCTCCGGCGGCGGTGTGTGCGTCGGCGAGACCGCGCAACCTCGATGGCTCGTATATGCCGTGCTTCCTGTGCGGCGAGGGCTTCGCAAGATCGCTCGCGGCAGTGCAGGGGGTACCGGTCTTCACGACCTCGCATCAGGTGGGACATATCCTCGCAGCGCTGTATTCTGCGGGGAGGCTTGAACTCGCGGGGGAGCGCTTCATAGCGTTCCACGTCAGCGGCGGTACGACAGACTGCCTGCTGTGCGAGCCGGACGAGGAGGATATCATACGCATAACAGAGCTCGGCACGTCGCTCGACCTCAAAGCCGGACAGGCAGTGGACAGGGTCGGGGTAATGCTGGGGCTGGATTTTCCGTGCGGCGCGGAGCTGGAGAAGCTCGCTGTCTGCGCGGACAAAAAAGTGAAAGTCAGACCCGTCATCAGGGACGGGAGCTGCTGCTTGTCCGGCGTGGAGAACAAGTGCCGGGCAATGCTTGAAAGCGGCGAAAAGCCGGAGAATATCGCGGGGTACTGCCTCGGCTTCATCGCGGAGACGGTCATCGCTATGACTCAGTCTGCCTTGGAGAAAAACGGTTCGCTGCCGCTCGTTTTTGCGGGCGGGGTGATGTCGGACAGGCTGATCCGCGACCGCATTACGGAAATATTTCCGGGAGCAGGCTTCGCTGCGCCGGAGTTTTCCTGCGACAACGCGGCGGGAGCGGCGATATTCGGCTATATGAAAAGCACAGGGGTGATCCCATGCCCGTGATAACGGTCACACAGGTCAACAAATACATCGGCTTCCTGCTCAAGGGCGACCGCAATTTGCAGGGCGTCATGGTCAAGGGCGAGATCTCGGACTATGTGCGGCATTTCCGCAGCGGACACGTCTACTTCACGCTGAAGGACAGCGAGAGCACGGTAAAGGCAGTGATGTTCGCATCGGCTGCCCAGCGGCTGAGATTCGAGCCCGAGGACGGTATGTCCGTCGTGGTATCGGGCAGCGTGGGGGTATACGAGCGCGGTGGAGCCTATCAGCTCTACGTCAGCGACATTATCCCCGAGGGTGCGGGAAAAGCCGGTGCGGCGCTCGAGCAGCTCAAAAAGAAGCTCGCAAAGGAGGGCATATTCGATGCGGCGCACAAGCGTCCCCTGCCGGAAATGCCCCGAAAAATAGGCGTTGTCACGTCGCTGAGCGGCGCGGCAGTGCGCGACGTCATAAACGTTCTCACACGGCGGTATCCGCTGTGTGAGGTGTATGCGGTGAATGCGCTCGTGCAGGGCGAGGACGCGCCGGATTCGGTCTGCCGCGGGATACTCCGTGCGGAGCAGGCTGGCTGCGACGTGGTCATCGTCGGGCGCGGCGGAGGCTCCTCCGAGGACCTGAGCGCGTTCAACACAGAAAAGGTCGCGTATGCGGTCTACAATTGCGCAGTGCCGGTCATTTCGGCGGTCGGCCACGAGACCGACTTCACGGTCGCTGACCTCGCTGCTGACATGAGAGCGCCCACTCCCTCGGCTGCTGCAGAGCTTGCCTCGCCGTCGGTGGAGTCCCTCCGGGAACGGATAGACCAGCTCGGCAGACGTGCGGAAAGAGCGGCTATGAGCGCCCTTGACAAGGCGTCAGACGGCTATATCGCGCTGAATGCGAGACTGTCAGCGCAGTCTCCTGAGAACCGCATGAAGCTCAGCTCCGAGCAGCTCGTCGGACTTGAAAAGCGTCTGAGAACAGCTATGGAGCGTCACTTAGACCGTCTGAGCTCGCAGCTCGGCGGCAGCATCGCAAGACTTGAAGCGCTGAGCCCGCTGAAGGTGCTCTCGCGCGGCTACTCGCTCGTTTACAAGGGGAGCGAGCTCATAAAAAGCTCCGGCAGCCTGAACGCCGGGGACATTGTAACTATCAGGCTCGGGAGCGGCAGCGCTGAAGCCGAGATAACGAAAACGGTGTGAGAAATGGATAAAATTACGACTTTTGAGGAAAATATGCAGCGTCTTTCAGCGGTGGTGGCAGAGCTCGAAAAGGGCGATATACCGCTCGATAAGGCAGTCGAGCTCTACGGTGAGGGCGTGAAGCTCTCGGCGGCGTGCAAAAAGCAGCTCGGTGAGGCGCAGATCAAAATCACAGAGGACGACGGCACTCAGCCGCAGACGACGTAAAAAACGAAAAGGAGCCGCGGGCGCGTTCCCGCCTGATATAAAATGAAGGAAAACAAAAATACAGAGGAAAGATGTACTCTTTCTGAGCTCACCCTCCCCGATGATCTGAAAAATCTTTCGCCGAGGCAGTGCAGGTATCTGTGCAGTGAGATCAGGAGCATTCTCATCTCCACGGTCTCAAGGACCGGCGGACACCTTGCGTCCAACCTCGGCGCAGTCGAGCTTACAATGGCGATACACCGCAATTTCAATTCGCCGGAGGACAAGATCGTCTGGGACGTCGGACATCAGTCCTACACACACAAGATACTCACCGGACGCCTTAAAGACTTCCAGACGCTCCGTCAGGAGGGCGGTATCTCTGGCTTCCCGAAGCCTGAGGAGAGCGAGCACGACAGCTTCATCAGCGGTCACAGCAGCACGTCCGTTTCGGTGGCGTGCGGTATCGCGGAGGCGATGAAGCTCCAGGGCAAGGACAATTACGCAGTCGCTGTCATCGGTGACGGCGCCATGACCGGGGGTATGTTCTACGAGGCGATGAACAACGCCGGAAAGGATCAGAAGAGCAACCTCATCGTCATTCTCAACGACAACAATATGTCCATTTCCAAGAGCGTCGGCGCGCTCGCGAGGTATCTTACGTCCCTTCGCAGCACGGAGAAGTACCTCAACACAAAGCGTGCCGTCGAGAAGACACTCATGAAGGTGCCGGTGGTGGGAACTACCGTCGCAAAGGGCATCAAGACTGCCAAGGATTCGGTGAAGTCGAATATCCTTGAGCAGAGCACGATGTTCGAGGACATGGGCTTCATATATCTCGGACCTGTTGACGGGCACAATATCGCGGAGCTTGACAGCGTTATCCGCACAGCCAAGTCCTACCACAGACCCGTCTTTATTCACGCAAAGACCGTCAAGGGAAAGGGCTATTCTCCGGCAGAAAAGAACCCCGGCGAGTACCACGGTATCTCGCGGTTCGACATCTCTACGGGCAACCCCGAGGTCTCGGCGGAAGACAGCTACTCTACGGTCTTCGGCAAGGAGCTCGTTGAGCTTGCTGAGCGCGACGACCGTATCTGCGCGATAACCGCCGCAATGAAGTACGGCACGGGTCTGCAGTTTTTCAACTGGCAGTTCCCGGAGCGCTTCTACGACGTCGGTATCGCTGAGCAGCACGCAGTCACCTTCGCGGGCGGTCTCGCTTCAATGGGGCAGATACCCGTATTCGCCGTGTATTCGACCTTCCTCCAGCGCGCCTACGACCAGCTCGTCCACGACGTCGCGATAGGGAAGCTGCACGTCGTGCTCGGTATCGACCGCGCGGGGATCGTCGGTGAGGACGGTGAGACTCATCAGGGGCTCCTCGACGTGCCTATGCTCACCACTATACCCAATACCGTCATCTACTCGCCGTCATGCTACGAGGAGCTCAGGCTCTGCATGAAAAAGGCGATATACGCGAATAAATGCCTCACCGCGATACGCTATCCGCGCGGCTCGGAGGAGGCTGACTTCAATACCGGTCTGCTCAACACCGAGTACCTCTTCAACCGCAGCGACGGCAGCGATACGCTGCTCATAACCTACGGGCGGCTCTACAATGAGGTCTATAAGGCGCACAAAAAGCTGACCGCACAGGGCGTGGGCTGCGATATGCTGAAGCTCACCAAGATCTTCCCCGTCAGCCACGAGCTGACTAACGAGATCAGCTCATACAAGCGGGTGATCTTTGTCGAGGAGTCCATGAGCGAGGGAAGTATTTCCGAGAAGGTCGGTGAACGCCTCGCGGAGCTCTCCTATACAGGTGACTACACCCGCGTGACTGCGGACGGCTTCCAGAAGCAGGCGCCGGTCAGGTCTGCGCTTGCGGAGCTCGGCATGACCTGCGACAAGATAGTGGAGCTCGTCTGTTCAAAGGTGAAGGAAAATGCCAAGACTTGACAGCGAGCTCGTCAGGCGCGGAATCGCGCGGAGCCGCGAGCGTGCCAAGGAAATGATACGCGCGGGGAGCGTCACAGTCAACGGCGCGAGCGCGTCGAAGGCGTCGCTCGAGGTCGCGGAAACTGACGAGATATTGTCCGCAGAGGAGGAGCTTTACGTCGGCAGAGGCGCGCTGAAGCTCGAAAAAGCTGCACAGGAGTTCGGGATCGACTTCACCGGTCTGCGCTGCCTCGACATCGGGGCTTCGACGGGCGGCTTCACCGATTATATGCTCAGGAACGGCGCAGCGGCGGTCGCGGCGGTGGACGTCGGGCACGGTCAGCTCGCGCAGAGCCTGCGTGACGACCCGAGGGTGACTGTCCTTGAGGGGACGGATATCCGCGATGTCACCGCAGAAACTATCGGCGGGCATCCGGACTTTGTCTGCGCGGACGTTTCCTTCATCTCGCTCACGAAGATACTTCTGAAGATATACGAGCTCCTGCGGGACGGCGCGTGCGCTGCACTGCTCATAAAGCCGCAGTTCGAGGCAGGACGCTCAGATGTCGGGAAGCGCGGGATAGTAAAGGATCCGCGTGTGCATGAGCGTATCCTCCGCGATATCGACAGCTTTGCGGCGGGGCTGGGCTTCACTGCGCAGGCTTACACCTATTCGCCGGTGCGCGGCGGCAGCGGCAACATCGAATATCTCGTGAAGCTCGTAAAACAGCCGGGAACGCCGGTAATACATGATTTTCATGCGCTCGTGGGGAGCGCTTTCAGAATGCTTTGAGGGGTGCTTTTATGAAGGCGGCATTGTATCCGAATTTCCAGAAGAAAAACGCGCTTGCGTGCGCTCGCGAGGTCTGCGACGTGCTCAATGACGCCGGTGTGGAGCTGACTGTCAGCAGTAAGTTCCGAGATGACTTTGCGGACAAGAGGTTCGTGCAGTTTGAGGAGATAAACGAGTCTGCCGAGACTGCCGACATCGTCCTCGCTATCGGCGGCGACGGAACTATCCTTCGCTGCGCGAAATTCCTCATCGGCAAGGAGACCAAGCTCCTCGGCATAAATACGGGCACTCTCGGCTTCATGGCTGGTCTTGAGGCTGATCAGCTCGACAAGCTCCCGCTGCTGACTACAGGCGATTACGAGGTCTCGCAGCGAATGACCCTCGACGTCACCTTCCGCGAGAACGGAAGGGAGGTCGTCTACACCGCCCTCAACGACGTCGCGGCACGCTCGGGCAGCTTCCACATCTCTGATTTCGAGGTCTTCTCGGACGGCTACCTTGTCGGAAAGCACCGCGCGGACGGAGTGCTGTTCAGCACGCCCTCCGGCTCGACGGCTTATGCGCTGTCTGCCGGCGGACCGGTCATCGAGCCCGACCTCAAGTGCATCGAGATGACGCTGATCTGTCCGCATTCGCTCTTTTCGAGGGCGACCCTGTTCTCGTCGCACCGCAGACTGAAGCTCCTCAACACCACTGCCCGCGAGGGCGACTGTCTTGTTGTGAGCGTGGACGGTGAGCAGGACATACGTCTCGCGGAGGGTGAGTCGATCGAGATCTGCCGCGGACGTAACAATATCAACTTCGTCGATCTCATCGGAAATTCGTTCCATGATTCGCTTTGCAGGAAGATGTGCAAGCCCATAAAATAAGCATTCGGGGGATATTCAGAGGATAATGAAAAACCGCAGACTTGATATAATTCTTGAAATAATCACGTCGCAGCCGGTCACCACGCAGGAGCAGCTCATCGGACTGCTTGCGGAGCGCGATATCAAGGCGACTCAGGCGACGCTCTCGAGGGATATACAGCAGCTCTCGCTCGTGAAAAGGCGCAACGCTGACGGGGTCAACTGCTATGCGCTCCCCGCGGAGGCTGCTGCTGAGAAGAGCCTGTTCTCGGAGGCGGTGCTGTCGGTGGACTACGCGATGAACACTATCGTGCTCAAATGCCGCGCTGGAATGGCTCAGGGAACGTGTGCCGCTATCGACGCGGTCGATCACCAGGGGATAGTGGGGACTATCGCCGGCGACGACACTATTTTCATTCTCGCCAGAACAGAGGCGGAGGCGAAAAAGCTCTCGAAGAAATTCCGCAGCGAGCTTTTTCCGGGAGGTAAATAAAAGCGAATGCTCAGGGAGATCTATATTCAGAACCTCGCCGTCATCAGGGAGGCGGTGATACCGCTGACAGAGCGGCTCAACATCTTCACCGGCGAGACCGGCGCGGGAAAATCCATACTTATTAACGGAATAAATGCCGTGCTCGGGCAGCGCTGCACGAAGGATATCGTCCGCACGGGCTGCGACAAGGCAGTGATAACGGCGCTGTTCACGGAGCTGTCTCCGGAGGTCTGCGCGAAGCTCGATGAGCTCGGTATCGCGCACGATAACGAGGAGATGACCGTCACCCGTGAGATAAGCGCGGACGGCGGCAGCGTCGCGCGTATCAACAGCAGGATCGCTTCGGCGTCGCTGCTGCGCGAGATCGGCGCGCTGCTCATAAATATCCACGGTCAGCACGACAACCAGATACTGCTCGACAGCGAGCGCCATTTGCAGATACTCGACGACTTCGGCGGGGACGACACTTTGCTCCGCGAGTACCGGGAGGCGTTCCGCGAGCTCCAGCAGACCGCACGCAGGCTCGGTGAGCTGAAAAAGCTCGAGCAGACCCGTATCGAGCGCACCCGCACGCTCAATGAGATAATCGACGATATCGGCGGACTTGAGCTCTCGCCAGACGAGGACGATACCCTCGAGCGGGAGTACGAGGCTGCCAAAAATTCCGAGAATACGATCATCGCCGTGAAAAATGCGGCCTCTGCGATCATCGGCGAGGACGCCGCAAACGACATGATAGTCTCCGCGGAGGGAGAGCTCTCCCGGTTCACGGAGACGGACCCGCAGCTCGCGGCACTCTACGAGCGGCTGTCCGCGGCGGAGATAGAGCTTGCGGACATCGCGGCAGAGCTCGAAAATGCCGCGGACCGGATAGAGCTCGACGGGCAGCGTCTCGAGTACCTCGGCACGCGACTGAATACCATAAACAAGCTGAAACGCAAGTATGCGGCGGACTGCGCGGGACTGGTAAAGCTCTACGACGACGCCTGCCGCGAGGTCATGCAGCTCGAGAGCTCCGGCAGCGAGCTAGCAGAGCTTTCCGAGCACCGCGAGGAGCTCCTGCACAGCGTCACCGAGAAGGCGAAGGCACTCTCAGACTACCGTGAACAGACCGCAGAGAGGTTCGTGAAGCGCGTCACCGGGGAGCTGGAATTCCTCAATATGCCGAGCGTCGTGATAGCTGTGCGCCACGAAAAGGGCAAGCTCACCGTCAACGGCATGGACTCGGTGGAGTTCCTGATATCCGCGAACAAGGGCGAGGAGCCCCGCCCGATATCGAAGATAGCGTCCGGCGGTGAGCTCTCGAGGATAATGCTCGCGCTGAAAAGCGTCATCGCCGACAAGGACAGCATACCCACGATGATATTCGACGAGATAGACACCGGCGTCAGCGGCAAGGCTGCCCAGAAAATAGGCATAAAGCTGCGCGAGATAGGAAAAGTCCGGCAGGTCATCTGCGTGACGCACCTCTCGCAGATAGCGGTCATGGCGGACAACCACCTCATGATCGAGAAGGGGATAGTCGGTGACCGCACAGAGACCCACGTCACCCAGCTCGATATGAACGGCAGAGTTGCGGAGATAGCCCGTATCATGGGCGGCGACGATCCCAGCGAGCTCATGCTCGACACCGCCCGCGAGGAGCTGCGCAGGGCTGCGGAGGTGTGAATGTGAAGATATATTCGACAAGGCACGGTCAGACCGACTGCAACAAGAACGATATTATTCTCGGGACTACCGACGTCCCGCTCAACGAGACAGGTCTCGCCCAAGCTGCTGAGCTGGCGGAAAGAGTCGCGGAGCTCGGCGATGTTGATCTCATAATCGCTTCACCCATGCACCGCGCCCAGACTACCGCACGCTTTGCTGCGGAGAGGTGCGGACTGGAGATAGTCACCGACGAGCGGCTGCGCGAGTGGGACTACGGCGAGTACGAGATGAAGCCGCGGTTCACGGAGGGCTTCGCAGAGAACAAGGTCGAGTTCGGCGTCAAAATGGGAAAGACCGGAGAGTCGCTGCTTGAGCTCGCACACAGGGTCTACGCGGCGCTCGACGACATCATCGCAGATTATAACGGAAAAAATATACTGATAGTCAGCCACGGGGGAGTGTGCAGGGTCATCGACACCTACTTCCGCGACATGACGACCGAGCGCTTCGCCGGCTTCTTCATGGGCAACTGTCAGATAATCAAGTACGATACAGACAACAGGAGGAGTTTATGAAAATAGGTGTTGATTACTACCCCGAGCAATGGGATAAGTCCTTATGGGCAAAGGACGCGGAGCTGATGTCCAAGACGGGCGTGAAGGTCGTGAGAGTGGCGGAATTCGCGTGGTCGCGCATCGAGCCCAAGGACGGCGAGTTCGACTTCACATGGCTGGACGAGGTGCTGCGCACGCTCTCCCGCTACGGACTGGAGATAGTGCTCGGAGTGCCGACTAACTGCCCGCCGCTCTGGATGTACCAGATGTTCCCGGACATCGTTCAGGTGGGTCCCGACGGCAAACACATACAGACCGGCATACGTGCACACAGGTGCATAAATGCGCCGATGTTCATGTTCTACGCAAAGCGTATCACCGAGCAGCTCGTGCGCAGATACGGCAATGAGCAGTCGATAATCGCGTGGCAGATAGACAACGAGCTCGAGGCTTATCCGTGCTGCTGCGACGTCTGCAAGGACAGCTTCCGTCAGTGGCTGCTCGACAAGCACGACACCCTCGAAAATATCAACGCGGCATTCGGCACGAGCGTCTGGAGCGGCGAATACAGTGACATCTCACAGGTACAGCCGCCGACAGCTTACCCCAAGGCGTGGCAGAACCCTGCCCTCTGCCTTGAGTTCTACCGCTTCACGTCGGAGAGCACCGTCCGCTACGCAAAGGAGCTCGCAATGGTAATCAGGCGCGAGTCTCCCAAGGCTAAGATAACCACGAATACATGGTTCTGTGAGAACACACCCGACTTCTACAAGCTGTTCGAGGATATGGACTTCGTTTCCTACGACAACTACCCGCCGATACGCATACCCTCAGACCCCGATGAGTTCTACTCGCACGCCTTCCACCTCGACCTCATGCGCGGCATAAGGCAGGATAAGTTCTGGGTGATGGAGCAGCTAAGCGGTCCGACGGGAAGCTGGGCGCCGATGTCTCCCACACCGAGACCCGGCATGATACTCGGCTACTCCATGCAGGCGCTCGCAAGAGGTGCGGAGACGGTCGTACACTTCCGCTGGAGGACTGCTACCCACGGCGCTGAGATGCACTGGCACGGTCTCATCGACCACAGCAACGTACCAGGACGCCGCTTCTTCGAGTTCTCCGAGCTCTGCAAGACGGCTTCAAAGCTGGGCGTCCTCGACAACACCCGCATAGTCTCCGAGATAGCGATACTCTATTCGCCCGAGAACGATGCAGCGTTCAAGATACAGCCGCAGACCGACGGCTTCTACTACCTCGAGCAGCTCAAGTACTTCCACGCGGCATTCTCGCGCTACGGTGCGAACATCGACGTTGTCTCGCCGGACGCCGACCTCTCCAAGTACAAGGTCGTCATCGCACCGTCGATGTACGTCAATAAGAAGTCCGCGACGGAGAACATCTACCGATTTGTCATCAACGGCGGTACGCTCGTCCTCACGAACCGCAGCGGCGTCAAGGACCCCAACAACAACTGCATTATGGATCAGCTCCCGACCGTCTACAAGGAGCTCATCGGCGCGGAGATAACCGAATACGACCCGATAGGCTGGGAAGAACAGACTATCGTGGACTTCGCGGGGAACAAGTTCACCTGCCGCCAGTGGTGCGACGTGCTCAGCCTCACCACCGCAAAGGCTTACGCGGAGTACAACGACAACTTCTACCGCTGCTGCCCGGCAGTCACCATGAACCGCTACTGCTCGGGCGTTGCGTACTACGTCGGGACGGTGTGCAAAATGGACTTCTACGAGAGCTTCGCGGGGAACATCATGAAGCAGACCGGCATTCCGCGCCTGAAGGGACTCCCGCGCGGCGTCGAGGTAGTCACCCGCACGAACGGTCTGGACGATTACATCATCTTCTTCAACAACTCCGCCGAGAATGCGTCGATAGGTCTCCCGAAGGCTATGTACAGCATTATGGACTCCGTCGGCAAGGACAAGATAGAGCTCAAGCCCTTCGGCTTTGACATCGTGAGAAAGTAGGGTCCGCATGAGGATAGTTTTGCAGCGCGTGATCTCTGCGGAGGTCGTCGTGGAGGGGAGGAGCGTCGGCAGGATAGAAACGGGGTATCTGCTGCTTTTCGGCGTGGGACAGGGTGATACTGAGGAAAACTGCCGCGCCCTCGCGGACAAGATAATAGGTCTGCGGATATTCTCCGACGAGAACGGCAAGATCAATCTCTCCCTCGCGGACGTCGGCGGGTCGCTGCTCGTTGTGCCGCAGTTCACACTCTATGCGGACTGCCGCAAGGGGCACCGCCCGAACTTCACTCAGGCTGCCAAGCCCGACGAGGCGGACAGGCTTTTCCGCTATTTCACGGACTATTGCCGCAGCAAGGGTCAGCACGTCGAGACGGGAGAATTCGGCGCGGACATGAAGGTCAGCCTTCTGAACGACGGACCGTTTACCCTCGTTTTTGACACCGACAAATAGGATAATCGCACCTCAGCCGGACATAATACGGCTGAGGTGATTTTTTATGCGCAGACGCGGAGAGCATGGGGTGATAGTCCTCACGGCGCTGTTTTTCGTGGCATTCGTCGGCATATCGCTGAATTATTACCGCCTTGCACGGGAGCAGAGGTACGTCGAGGCAGCCGCGGCGGGGTCGGTGGTGACTGTCATCGCGGGGGAGAGCGAGGGGACGATTTACGATCGGGAGATGCGTCCGCTGACCAACGCCGGGACGCGCTTCACGGCGGTGGCAGTGCCCTCTGCGCTCGACAGGGAGGCGACAGCTGTATATGCACTCGATAGATCTCGATTCTACACGGATTTTGACTGTGGGGAGCCATTCGTTTTCGACTGCCGCGCGGACACTCCCGAGTCGGACGGGCTGACCGTCTTCGAGCTGCCAGTGCGCTATTCAGGTGATATGTGTGCACAGCACATAATTGGCTATATTTCGCAGGGTGAGGGCGTTTCGGGGGTAGAGTACGCCTATGACCGCATACTCCGGACACCCTCCGGCGTGAGCAGTGTGACCTACACAGCGGACGGCTTCGGACGGGTGCTCATCGGCGGCGGGAAGAGCATCGTGCGAAGCAAGGCTGCGAACGGGGGAGTGGTGCTGACTATCGACGAGGAGATCCAGCGTATCTGCGAGAGCGCCGGACGGGACATCGAACGCGGAGCGATAGTTGTGACAAACGTGAGAAACGGCGATATACTTGCGCTCGCGAGCTTTCCAGACTACGACCCCGCGGATATTTCATCCGCCCTGACCGACGAGCGCTGCCCTCTGATAAACAGGGCGCTGTACTCCTACAGCGTTGGCTCGATCTTCAAGCTCGTGACCGCCTGCGCTGCGATAGATCAGGGCTGCGGCGGGTTCGTGAGCCGGTGCGGCGGCAGTATCGCGGTCGGGGAGCAGGTCTTTAACTGCCACAAGCTCGACGGTCACGGCGTGCAGACCATGGAGCAGGCGATGACAAATTCCTGCAACACCTACTTCATCGAGCTGAGCAAATGCCTTGATGTCGCAGAATTCCGGGAGTGCGCCTACTCACTTGGCTTCGGGCGGGAGATGTATCTCTGCGCGGGGATCGCGGCGTCAGCGGGCGTGCTGCCGACGGTCAATGAGCTGCTCGTACCGGCGGAGCTGGCGAATTTCTCGTTCGGGCAGGGGAAGCTCTCCGCGACGCCGCTTCAGATAAATCAGCTGACCTGCGCGATAGCAAACGGCGGTAAAATGCCTGTGCTTCGCCTGATACAGGGGATCAGTCCGGACGGGGAGAGCGTCCCCAACGAAAAGCCGGCGCAGTTCTCGGAGGTGATGTCCGCGGAGACAGCTGTGCAGCTCCGCGACATGATGATCTCGGCGGTCGCGGACAACCCCCGCTCCAACGCCGCGCCGAAAAACGTTGCTGTAGGTGCGAAGACCTCGACCGCGCAGACAGGTCGCTTCGGCGGGGACGGCGAGGAGCTGTGCCATGCGTGGATAACGGGATTTTTCCCCGCAGAAGAGCCGCGCTATGCAGTGACTGTGCTCATCGAGGACGGCGGCTACGGCAACGACTCCGCGGCGCCGGTCTTCCGGGAGATAGCGGGGAAAATTTCGTCAGCCGGTTGATTTTTCCGGGGAGATGTGTTATACTTGTAGCATAAACTTCCGGAGGTAAGATATGCGTATCCGACATAAACCGTGGGCAAAGCCCGAGCTTGAGGCTTGCCCGTTCTACATACACGACCCGCAGGCTCAGAAGGGTCACTGGACTGAGCTTTTCGCGCACCCGGAGCGTCCGCTGTACGTCGAGCTCGGCTGCGGCAAGGGCGGCTTCATCTCGCAGGCTGCTCCCGCGCACCCGGAGATAAACTTCATCGCTATGGACATCAAGAACGAGATGCTCGTCCTCGCAAAGCGCAAGCTCGAGGCGGCGTACGAGGGCGCCGGTCTCCAGCCGGACAACGTCCGTGTGGCGATACAGAACATCGAGCGGCTCGAGCTCGCGTGGGACGAGAACGACCGCGCAGACCGTATTTACGTCAATTTCTGCAACCCGTGGCCGAAGCCCAAGCACAAGAAGCGACGCCTCGTCCACACCCGTCAGCTCGTGAACTACAAAAAGTTCCTGCGCGGGGAGCTCTGGTTCAAGACGGATGACGACGAGCTCTTCGAGGAGTCGTTCGCGTACTTCGAGGAGGCTGGGTTCAGGATAAAATTCAGCACCCGCGACCTGCACAGCGAGACCGGCATCGAGAATTTCGTGACCGAGCATGAGAAGATGTTCTCGGACGAGGGCAAGAAGATAAAGTTCCTCATCGCGGAGCCGGTCAGGGAGGTAGAGTAATGGAGTTCCAGAAAAATATCGGGGACAAGTTCTCCTTCGGCTTCGGCTCGATGAAGACTGCCGGAGCGGGTCAGGTCAGCAAGGCTGTGCCCGCGCCGAAGGGCGTCCGCACCAAGCACGACAAGAAAGCTATCGCGAAAAGTGCAGTCAAGGCTGCTGCGCTGACGGCTGTGGTGCTCGTGAAGCATAGGGTTAAGAATAAGAAAAGGAAGGACGGCTGACCCCGGACGCAAATGAGATTTTCCGCGAAATACAGCCAATGCAACTGCCAGTTGACAAATTGCAAGGCTGACTTTATTGCCTGCAAGCGCGGGAAATGGTATACTGTACACAGTGAAAAACACAACAGGAGGTACAGTTATGATACTGGCAGATAAGATCATTGATCTGAGAAAAAAGGCGGGTCTCTCACAGGAGGAGCTTGCAGAGAAAATGAACGTGAGCCGTCAGGCGGTCTCAAAGTGGGAGGGCGCGCAGTCCACGCCTGACCTCGCACGTATTTTACAGCTGTCGGAGATATTCGGCGTGAGCACGGACTACCTATTGAAGGACGAGCTCGAAGCAGCGGAGGCTCCGGAGACGGCAGTCCCGGACAGCACGCCCGCACAGTCCGAGCCGCTCCACAGGGTATCAATGGAGGAGGCGAACAGCTTCCTTGAGGCGAACAGAAGACACTCCGGTCTCACGGCACTCGGCGTGGCGCTGTGCATAGTCTGCGCTGTCCCGTCGATACTTCTCGAAGCGCTGAACAGCAGGCTGGCTAACGCATTCGGCACCGCGATGATATTCGTTATCATCAGCGCGGCAGTAGCACTTTTCATATACAGCGCCTCCCTCGTCAAGCCCTTCAGGGAGATAACCGACGGCAGGATAGACACTGAGTACGGCGTATCGGGCATGGTGCGCGAGCGTCAGGAGAAGTTCAAGCCAGCCTACATCCGCGGCATAGCGGTCGGAGTTGCGCTGTGCATACTTTCGATCGTGCCCGTGATACTGACAGACGCTTTCAGCGCGGAGGGCTGGCTCGAGGATTCGCTCGCACCGGCTTTGCTGCTGGGAACTGTCGCAGCGGGTGTCTACATGATAGTGTCGTCGTCGATCGTCAGTGACGGTTTCGGCGCTCTGCTCAATGAGAACCGCTCCGCAGACCCGGACAGCAAGGACGTATCCGGCGCTGTTATGGGGATATTCTGGCTCATAGTGGTGGCGGTCTACTTAGCATACAGCTTCATCACGTCGAACTGGGCAATGAGCTGGCTGATATTCGTCATAGGTGCGGTACTCAGCGGGATACTGGGGATCGTACTGAGTCTGACAAAGAAAAAATAAGCACTTTTCTGAAAAGTTTTGCAAATCACTGGACAAATGCTCAGCGATGTGATATAATGTTATAGGTATTTTGGAAATGTCCTTTAATCCGATCCCGTGAGGTCGGCAAGGCGAGTGTTTCTGCTATAGCTGTGTCATAGCTGTAAATGGTTATAACTATAGGTATGCTCCCTGCCGTGTGCGGGGAGCATTTTTTGTTATTTCACCGGCTTTGAGGAGGAATACTCATGGATACGAAACGTATGATCATGGACGAAAAAGCGATACAGCGCGCCGCCGCAAGGATATCCTACGAGGTCATCGAGCGGAACAAGGGCGTGGAGGGGCTGTGCGTGGTCGGGATACTTTCCCGCGGAGTGCCGCTCGGCAGACGTATCGCCGGGAAGCTCGGCGAGCTCGAGGGCACGGAGGTGCCGTTCGGCTCTCTCGACATCACGCCCTACAGAGACGACGCAAGAACTGACGGGAACCCCGAAAAGACCGATATCCCGTTCGACGTAAGGGACAAGGACGTTATTCTCGTGGACGACGTCATCTTCACAGGCAGGAGCTGCCGCGCCGCGATAGACGCTCTCATGAAGCGCGGACGTCCCCGCTCGATACAGCTCGCAGTCCTCATCGACAGAGGTCACAGGGAGCTCCCGATACGCCCTGATTACGTCGGGAAGAACCTTCCAACTGCTCACAGCGAGCTTGTGAAGGTATACGTCGAGGAGCTCGACGGGCGCGACTGCGTATGTATCTACGACACCGAATGATATAATAGGAGGGGAATAATGTCATCGATACTGATAAAGAATATCCGCGCGGTGGATACAAAAACTGACCGCGTAGCAGATGTACTGATAGACGGCGGCAGGATAGCCGAGGTCGGGACCAATCTTCACTGCGGTGCGGATCAGGTCATCGACGGCACGGACCTCGTGCTCATGCCCTCGATATTCGATATGCACGTCCATTTCCGCGACCCCGGTCAGACCCACAAGGAGGACGTTCTCACGGGCTGTGCGGCTGCGCTTGCGGGAGGAGTCACGGGAGTGCTCGCTATGCCGAACACCAAGCCCCCGTGTGACAGTCCCGAGACCATTCGCTACATCATCGACAAGGCGAAGGACACCGGCGTAGACGTTTACCCGGTCGGCTGTATAACCAAGGGTATGATCGGCGGGGAGCTCTGCGACTACGATGCGCTCAAGGCTGCGGGCTGCATTTGTATCTCTGACGACGGACGCCCCGTCGAGGACGCTGAGAAGATGAGAAGGGCCCTCGAGCTCTCCAATGAGAACGGGCTGCTCGTCGCCTCGCACTGCGAGGACTTAAAGATAATCGCCGGCGGTATCATGAACAAGGGAGAGATGTCCGAGAGGCTCGGTGTAAAGGGCATGGACAGAGCCTCCGAGGACTATATAACCGCCCGTGAGATGATACTCGCCTCGTCCGTGAACGCGCGTATACACATCTGCCACGTCAGCACGGAGGGCAGCGCTGCGATGATACGCTTTGCGAAGTCGCGCGGAGTGAAGGTCACCTGTGAGACCGCCCCGCACTACTTCCAGCTCACCGACGAGCTCCTCGCCAAGCGCGACGCCGACTACCGCATGAACCCGCCCCTGCGCACTCCCGCGGACGTCCGCGCGATCATCGACGCTATCAGGGACGGCACCATAGACTGCATAATCACCGACCACGCTCCGCACACCGCTGAGGAGAAGGCAGACTTCGAGACCGCGCCCAACGGGGTGGTCGGTCTGGAGACCTCACTTGCGGCGACACTCACGGCGCTCTACCATACCGGCGAGATACCGCTGAAAAAGGTCATCGAGCTGATGTGCGTGAACCCGAGGAGGATACTGGGGCTCGAGATCCCCGCGATACAGCCCGGCAGGACAGCCGATCTGCTCATCGCAGATCTCGGCAGGCGCTGGACGGTAGACCCCGCAAAGCTGCATTCAAAGTCCCACAACTCAGTTTTCAAGGGCATGACCCTCACCGGCAAGCCCTTAGTCACCATATCAAAAGGCGAAATAAGATACGACGCACGCAACGAATAAGGAGGAAAATCTATGTCATTTGACAGACTCATCAAAAGGATCATCGAGCTCAAGAACCCGACCGTCGTAGGTCTCGACCCCAAGCTCGAGTACGTCCCCGCATATATCCAGCGCCGCTACCTCGACGACGACGGCTGGACGCTCAAGGCTGCCGCAAAGGCGATATTCGCCTTCAATCAGGCGATAATCGACGAGATACACGATGTTGTCCCCGCGATCAAGCCGCAGGCTGCGTACTACGAGATGTACGGCCACTATGGCATAAAGACGCTTGAAAAGACTATCCGCTA
>JAFRXR010000186.1 GCA_017443395.1 Ruminococcus sp.
CCGTGAGGACCCGCTCGCACAGGACAAGTTCCAGTTCGAGGGTCTGGAGGTGGATATCTCCGGCAGAGAGGTATATGTCAACGGCGAAAAGGCTTCGATGACCCCCAAGGAGTACGACCTGCTGTTCTTCCTCGTGAAGAACAGGAACATCGCGCTCTCCCGCGACAGGCTGCTCGAGGAGGTGTGGGGATACGATTTCTTCGGCGACGACAGAACGGTCGATACCCATATAAAAATGCTCCGCAACAGCCTCGGAGAATACAGGAAATTCATCGTTACCCTGAGAGGAATGGGATACAAGTTTGAAGCTCTCTAAGAAGCTCGACAGCCTTAACAGCCGCATACCGCTGAAGCTCAAGATATGGATGTACTTCATGGCATTCACGATACTGGTGTTCGTGCTGCTCTGGCTGTGCCAGATATTCTTCCTTGAAAAATTCTACAAGAGCATGAAGACCTCCGAGGTCTATAACTGTGCTGAGAAGGTGGTCGCGTCGTACAACGGCTCCGGCAGCGGCGAGATAGATGAGGACATGATATCCTCCCTCGCTGTCGATCACGACCTATGCATCGAGATCCTCGACCGCTACGGCAGAGAGGTCTACTCCAAGGAAGTGATCGGTGACTGCCTTATCCACGGCAGACAGAACGGTACCCACATCTTCATTGAGAGCATAGACAACGACGACGACGGACGTATCTTCCACAAGATACGCAACCCGCGCACCAACACCGAAATGCTGATATACGGCTGCGTGCTCGGCAGCACAGAGTACCCGGACGGCTACCTGCTGATAAACTCAGCGCTGGTGCCGGTCGGCTCGACGGTCAGCATCATCAAGCGTCAGCTCATGCTGATAACGGTCGTGCTGATACTGCTGGCGTTCGTCATCTCGCTGTACCTCTCGCGGAGGATCGCAAGACCTATCGACCGTATCACGAAGTCCGCCGAGCAGCTCGCGAAGGGCGACTTCCGTACAAAGTTCGACGGCAGGGGATACCTCGAGGCGAAGAAACTCGCGGACACGCTGACCTACGCCGAACGTGAGCTATCCCGCGTGGACACCATGCAGCGCGACCTCG
This sequence comes from Ruminococcus sp., assembly GCA_017443395.1. GTDB lineage: Bacteria > Bacillota > Clostridia > Oscillospirales > Ruminococcaceae > Ruminococcus. Next base: position 1,084 of record JAFRXR010000186.1, read on the forward strand.
TCGCGAACGTCTCCCACGACCTGCGCACTCCGCTCACCATGCTGAAAGCCTACGCGGAGATGATACGCGACCTTTCGGGCGACAATCCCGTGAAGCGGAACGAGCACCTCGAGATAATCATAAACGAGACCGACCGCTTGTCCGCAATGGTCAACGATATCCTCGACCTCTCGAAGCTCGAGAGCGGCAGACAGAAGCTCGAGCCGAGCGAGTTCGAGATAAGGGACAGGCTCAGCGCGATAATCGCGCGGTTCAAGGGCATATCCGAAAAAATGGGGTATAATATCCATTTCATGCCCGACAGCGAGCGCCTCGTCACCGCGGACGTCGGCAAGATAGAGCAGGTCATCTACAACCTCATAAACAACGCGATAAACTACACCGGCGACGATAAGCAGGTCTATGTGCGGCAGATAAACCAGCCTGACGGCGTGCTGATAGAGGTGGAGGACACCGGCGACGGCATCGAGGAGGACAAGATAAAGCTCATCTTCGACAAGTACTACCGGTCCGAGAACCACAAGCGCGAGGTCGTCGGCACGGGACTGGGGCTGTCGATAGTGAAGGCGGTGCTGAAGCTGCATAATTATGATTACGGCGTGCGCTCGACGCTCGGCAAGGGCTCGACGTTCTGGTTCAAGATAAGTGATAATTGATTTTATGCGCACAATAACCAAATCTGTTCAATAAATGTTGAGAAAATTTTCAATGAATATTAACGGTTTTTTCACACGTTTTACACACAGTATAGGTATAATGTAATTGCAAAGGGAGATTGTCCCGATGCATTTTCATGGTAGTTTAATGTTTACCCCAACATTAAATTATTCAATCCCCAATAATCCCTATATCATGGCAGATGAGCTTCCTTAACGGGAGGCTCGTTTGTTTTATGCACCACAGGTGCGAAAAATGACGATTGTTCATAAATTTTTTTACAAACTGTACTTTTTGTCGGATATTGCCGGAGCGTACTCAAAATAGTACAATCTGAAGCGCTGTATTCCGATTAAATTTGTAGGATTTGAAAAATATTTCCCGAGCCCTATTGACAATATGCGGGAAATGATATATAATTGTCTCATGACCTTATCAAGAGTGGCGGAGGAAACAGGTCCTGTGAAGCCCGGCAACCTGACTGGCAGCAGCCAAGGTGCTAATTCCTGCGGTTTATCCGGAAGATGAGGAGCTTTAACAAACTCAGAGCGCTCCGGCAGGTGCGCTCTTTTTATTTTTCAGGAGGTATTTTAATGAGCAGACATTTCTTCACATCAG
>JAFRXR010000187.1 GCA_017443395.1 Ruminococcus sp.
TAGCTTTGTATTTCCTGCTGAGCCGGGCGTTTGGTGCTGCCGGTATGGGCGAGCTGCTCGAAAAGGCGAAGAATTTCCTTGGAGGTATGGGCTCTGCGGCGTTCACGGTTTTAGCGCTCGTGTTATTTGTATGCGTCTGCACAGCTCACTTCATTGTGATGTGGAGAGCGTATGAGAGGAGGGAGCCGTAATGACAGGACTGGTCTACAAGGAATGGAAGCAGAACCGCTTTTTCATACTGATGATGATAGCGTGCGGCTTGCTGCCGTTCGTAATGATACTCTACAACAGGGAGATCGTCACAAACGCGGAGGAGATGGGCAATTTCCGCACTATATGCACTGTTATAGCGTTTCTTGCCGCTGGCGGTATTCAGACAATGGTGCTCAACGGCGACGACCGCAAGATATGGGGCTACTGGATAACCGCAGCGCCGGAGGGCTACCGCGGGTTTATCCGCGTGAAATACGAAATGGTCTTCGCGATGATAGTGCTGTTCGTGACGAGCCTGCGAATGTTCGATGAGCTGTTCTGTGCGGCAGCCGCGGACAAGGGCTGGGAGCTGACCGGCTCAATGTCCACATTTGCTATTCCGCTCGCATTTTTGCAGATGCTCCTGCGCGCTACCGACATTCCGTTCACACTGCGCTACGGCAACAAAAAGGGCGGTATCATCAAGCTCATCTTTTCTGTTTTGTTCGTCATCATCATCTCGGTGCTGGTGCTGACTAATGCGGGAAATATCGACGTTATCCTGTTTGAAACCGGTGAAAAGCTGTTCACGGAGGATAATCTCTCTCTGGCATTGGGTATTCTCTGCGTGATCGCGCCCGCAGCTTATTATATTTCCTACCGCATATCCTGCCGCGTGTATCTGAAAGGAGTTGAGCAGTATGACAAGTAAAAAGGACTGCGCCAAGCGGCTCGGGATTTATCTGCTCATCGCGTTCGCATTCAGTACGCTCCTCATCGTTCTAAGGAAGCCCATGCAAAGCTCGGAAACGGTGAGCTTCTTAGTCGCGGAGCTTTTCTGTGCGTCGCCTGCGGTAGCGAGCCTTATCACAAGAGCTGTCACCGGAGAGGGCTTCCGCGATATGAAGCTGCACCTCAACCTCACGGAAAATCTCAGGTACTATCTGCTTTCGTTCGCGCTGCCTCTCATCGCTATTTCAGTGATGTACCTCGTTCCGGTAATAGCGTCGGGACACAGCTCGTGGCTGAGCGGTTTCACGCCCGCGAACGTCCTTGCATGTGTGATGATACTCGCAGGACAGGCTGCGCTGGTCTCAGTCGGACTGCTCGGCGAGGAGCTCGGCTGGCGCGGCTACATGAACCAGAAAATGCAGCCGCTTTTCGGTACGTTCGGGACGTGTCTGATCGGGGGTATCGTATGGGGAGCGTGGCATTTCCCTATTGATATTGCGAACTACCTCTCGGGCAGCGGCACGCTCAGATACTCGCTCGAAACTGCATTCGGCAGGCTCGCTCTGCTGGCGTGCTTCGGTGTCTTCCTGATGTGGCTCACACAAAAAACGGGGAGCGTTTTCCCGGCAGTTGTGGCGCACTTCATTTACAACGCGAGCCAGAATGCGGTCATGATGCTTCTTGAGCAGGGCAATATCCCCGAGGACGCTGACCTCGAAGGGTTCACGGAAGCATTCGAGTATGTGCCCTTCCTTATCATTGGGGCGGTGTTCATGGTGCTGCTCCTGAATGATAAAAAGAAAGCTCTGCAAACTGCATAACACTGAAAACGCTCTCGGCTCAGGCTGAGGGCGTTTCTATGTGTGGATACACCTTTTGATTGATGTGCAAGCTCACTTTTCAGCAGAGGCTTTGACCAACTGATAGTTCATGGTGCACAAAAAACAGAGTGCGGATTTATTGATAACGTAGAAAAACAGCGCATTTTTTGCGGAGCTTCATCTTTTTTGCCTCTGAAGATCACTTACATATGAAACTATGAGTATGCGTACTCAGATGGAGGTAAGATCATGAAAAAGACAATGGCTCTCATTTGTGCGGCGGCGGTGCTTTGCAGTGCGGCTGCAGCCTGTACAAATGGCAAAAACAACAGCTCTTCAACAGCACTGACCGCAGTCGAAAAGCTCATGCTCAAAGCAGCGGACATCTCGTTGTCCGGCGACTTCGAGGACATCACCAACATAAGCCGCGACCCTGTCAGCGGGAAGCTGCTCGTGTTCGGCCGGCGCGCTAACGGAAGCTACTCAGGCTGCCTGACCGATCATAGCTTTGCGGACTACGAGGAGCTTCGCTTCACTCCGCAGGAGGGTGAAATGGTCAGGTACGCGGCGCTGCTCAAAATGGGCAGAAAGGCTGTGCTCACAGTTCTCGGCGGTACGACGTATATCTACCTCTACGACAGCGGCAACGCGCTCGAAAAGACGATAGACTGCGGAGAAGTACTTGCAGAGGAGGACTATGCGGCCCTCATTGCCGGCGAAAACACGCTCATCATCGAACAGAGCGTCCAGGGGGAGCGCGAACTCACTGCTGTTTCTGTTTCTGAGGGCAAAGTGCTCGGTAAGGTAATGCTCGGCGAGGATATGTACATCGGTGCGGCGGCAGACAGGGACGGCGTGCTCACCGTCGTGTACGGCAGCTCCGCCAAGACTTACACTGCGCACCTCGACGGCACTGCGCTCACGGATAAAACAGAGTGCAGCAGACTGAGCTCGTCTGCGTATTCGGTGTGCGCCGGCTGCGGGGACTATACGCTCGTGGCGAACCTCGGGACGAGCCTTGTCGGTCTGCGTGACGGCAGCTGGGTCGAGCTGACCACGAATATGGAGAGCGACGTTGAGTTCTACGGGCTCTCCTCGATAGTGATGACGGCGGAGGACGAGTTCGCGGCGGTGCAGTACGGCGACTCCCGCTCAAAGCTCGTACTGCTGACAGCACAGGACGTCTCTGACCTGAAAACAAAGGAGCTTGTGACCATCGCGGACTTCAATGCGGACAGCGGAGGTATCGGGCAGTACGACGATGAGATAAAGGTGTTCAACGCCGAAAATGAGAACTATCGCATTGAATACAAGAATTACTGGAATGACGATAAAATGCAGCGCGACTACGATCAGCTCAGGCTCGATATCATCAGCGGCAGCGGTCCGGATATTATCCCGTTCGACCCTGCGTTCACCGTGGATTCGTTCAATTCCGGCGTGTTCTGTGACCTGTATGAATTCATCGACAGCGACCCGACGATATCCCGCGAGGACTTCATTCCAAATGTCCGGAGGGCTCTTGAGCGCGGCGGCAAAATGGTAATGCTCACGCCTTCGTTCACCTATCAGACTGTCACTGCCAAAGCCGGATATACGGGCGTGCGTGAGAACTGGAGCATAGACGATATGATAGAGGCTTACAATGCAACACCGGAGGGTATGTACTTTTTCAGCCGCTATGAGGACACGAATGCGCGTGAACTATACTTTGAGCAGACCGTGAAGGACTATTTCTTCATCGACTATGACAGGGCTGAATGCTGGTTCGATTCGCCTGAGTTCATCAAGCTGCTGAACTTCTTCAATGACAACGAGATAGGTCTGACGTGGGACGAATACAACAGTCTTTCTGGTGAACATCACTACGAATTTACTGGATTGGATGTGCTCGACGGAAAGAAATATGTGGACTTTGAGACCGGCGGGATATGGTGGTTCGGCGACCTGTTCAGTAATATACGTATACAGTTTGAGGACGAATGCGTGATTGTCGGATTCCCATACGACGGCGTTCAGAGCGGCTCTTACATCAATTTGTCGTCATCGCTCGGGATAGCTGCAAACTCACCGCACAAGGAGGGCGCGTGGAGCTTCCTGCGCTATCTCGTCTCCGATGAATACTACCATGACAAGAACAGTCAGCACTACTACTGCTTCCCTGTCATTGAGAGCGTATTTGACGAAAAGGCGCAGATGACTGTCGACGGTCTGCTGATGTATCCTTATGATGAGAACGGAAAGATCATCGACGGGGATATGGTAAGGCAGGACTGGACGTTCAAGCGTGTTGATACGGACGGGAACGTCATATACGAGAAGACGCTGGAGCCTTTTACGCAGGAGGAATGCGACCACTACAAGGACATGATAAAGAACTCCGAGGTAATACGCTACGACAATATGATCTACACCATTATCCATGAGGAAACAATGCCCTTCTTCAACTATGAGTGCTCCGCCGAGGAGTGTGCGGAACGCATACAGAGCCGAGCGTCGCTGTACCTCAGTGAGCATTACGGCTGATAAAGTGAACGGCTCAGCTTTTAGTCAGTTCTCTGTAACAGAATGAAAAATACCGAGCCCTGAAAGCAGTGGCTCGGTATTTTTTTCCATGTAAAAGGACCTTTTTTGCTGTTTCAGATGCTTGATCAGTGCTCTGCGAGCATTTCTCTCATCAGTATCATGTCGCCGATATCAAGCTTTTCATCTGCATTGAGGTCGCCTGCCTGCCAGTCCGCAAGAACGGTGTCGGGTACCGCAAGCAGCCATTTCTGCATGAGTACGAGATCGGAGACATTGAACTCGCCGTCTGCGTTGACGTCGCCGCGGACCTTGTCCGTGACGGTCTCACTCTCGGTGTAGTAGTAGTCGGGCTCGCTGACCTCCTTGAAGCTCACCCTGAAAAAGTCCATTGAGCCGTTCATGCCGTCCGCGATGAGGTACACCGCACTGTCGCTCATGATATCAACAGGGTCGATCGTCACGGTACCGGAGGTAGTTTTTGCGCCGGAGCCGTCATTCACCACGAGCTTCGCGGTGCCGCCGTCGAGTATGACGCTGACAGTCGCCCAGCTTCCCGCCTTGTACGCGCTCTCTGCGGTCACGGACTGCACGCCGCTCCCGTCATTCATCTCGAAGGTCAGGGAGCCGTTCTCGGCAGTGAGTGACATATATTTCTCGTCGTCGCCGAAGCGGAAAATGGTGTTCCTTGCGTTGTCGCGGAGAAGCACTGCGGTCTGGTAGTCGGCATCGCGAAGGGCTGCGTAGGAGCTGTCGCCGACCATGTAGCTGCTGCCGTTGAAGGTCAGCACGCCGTTACCGCTGGTGAGCTTCTCGCTCCATGTAGGTGCGCCAAAGTTCATCGCGAAAGTCGATGTGTAGGTGTCTGCGGCGATGTCGGTGCTGTCTGTGCTGAACTCCAGCCCCGCATACTGACCGTCGGTGTAGGGACGGCTGTTCGCGTAATTATCGGGGCTTGCCCAGCCGTATACCGAGCCCGCAGAGAGGCTCCTTCCGGAATCGTCGTAGTAGTCGCCGTCGGGCATTGCCTGTCCCGACGCAGAGCCTGCCGCAAGCCCGTATGCGACGCCCTTGACAGTCGCATTGCCGCTGACGTTGTAGGTGTTGAAAACAAGTCCGCTTTCGAGGACGCGGGCGTTGTCCGAGATGATCGAGTCGCCCATTACGCCGGCGTAGTCACCGACGATAGCGTTGTCCCTGACCTGAGCCCGCTCCGCTACGACTGCATGACCTGTCACGACCGCATTCCCGGAGACCTTCGCGCTGCCCGTTACCGTCGCATGACCGTCTATGCGCGCATTTCCCGTGACAGTCGCATAGCCGAGCACTCTCGCGTCGCTGCCGACGTACACGGAAGCGTCAACGGTCGCAGTATTCGCGACGAATCCGCCGCCGTTGGCATGTCTGTGCCCGGAGGCTTCATTGACATCGCTGCTGGACTGCTTTATCTCCGCGCCCTTTATAGTCACGCCGTAGGGATAGCGATTCTTGCCGAGGAACGGGGCATGGTTCTCGTCGAACTCACCCTCTCCGTATGCCCATGCAACGCCGCACTTCTGCCATGTATCTGAGTCGGGAGTCGCGGTGACGGTGAGGTACGCCTCAGAATCAGTCGCGCTGTTGAAGCTCATCGTCGCTGTCTCACCGGGCTTGAAGAGGTCGGAGTAGCGGGTAGTGCCGTCATTCTGCTCGACCGCGATACACGCGCGCCAGTCGGCGCCGGCGATGTCCGTCAGCCCCTTGAGCGTTATGCTGATCGTGTCTCCCGTGACCTTGAGCGGAACGATATTCACGCCGAACTGCTGCGGTGCGCGTTCGGTCGGGACAGTGTAGAAGTCCTCTTCCTTCGTGCTCTTTTCGAGGAGGGTATATATCTCGCCCCAGCTCCACTCGCCGCGGTCAAAGAGCTCGTTCTGGCGGCGCTGGTAGTCGCTTTTGTGGGCGAGGTCGAGTGTCGCGAGGCGCTTTGCGTAGTGACCGAGGGTCTCCTTCATGTCTGCGCCTGACAGCCTCTCTATTTCGAGGTACGGGTACTCGTCCGCCTGACCCTGCTGCATGAGGTCCTTAACGAAGCTGCTGCCGTAGCCCGGGAGTCCGTCGGGGTTCTCGGTGATGTACTGGAGAAACGCCCATGCGGCATAGTTGTCGCGCCCGATGATAGGCGTGAAGCAGAGGTTCTTCATGTACGTCTCAAAGTAGTCGGTCACGCCCGAGACGCTTGCCCACTGGCTGTAGTAGTCAGAGTAGAGGAACTGCTCGCGGTACCAGTTCGCGATTGCCTCCCAGAGCGCGCTGACGTATTTGTTGTTATTCCAGCCGAGCTGGTGTGCCGTTACAACGTGTCCGAACTCATGCGGGAGCACCCACGACGGGTTCGGGGAGTTCTGCATCGCGCCAACGCAGCAGAACATGAATGCGTAGCCCTGATCATCGTAGCCCATCCACGCCCAGTCGTCCGGGAACTGAGAGATACCGGTGCCGGAGATGTAGATGTTGACCTTATACTGGTTCCCGTCGCGCAGACCGGTGTTCGTGGACTGCGTGGGCGGCTCCATGTGAAGGTCGTTCATGTAGACGTCCCAGCAGGCTTCGAGGTTCTTGGCGTTCTCCTCGAGGAAGGACTGCGTCACCTTGCCCGAATCTGCGCCGGTCTTGCCCCAGATGAACTGGAAGTGCTCGGA
>JAFRXR010000188.1 GCA_017443395.1 Ruminococcus sp.
CATAGAGCTCGCTTCGTGGGGATTTGCTGAGGAGCCCGGCGAGGAAGTGACCACGACCACCACAGCAGTGTCCACAACTGTCTCTGAGACCACCACGACCACGACCGCTCCGGCAAGCACAGACGGACAGTCCGGGAAGTACCTCGCCGGTGACGCGAACGAGGACGGCGATGTGAACATGGCTGACGCGGTCGCGATAATGCGCTCGCAGGCAGACCCCGACGAGTTCGCGCTGACTGTACAGGGCAGGAAAAATGCCGACGTCATCGGCGGCGGGGACGGAGTCTCCAACAACGACGCGCTCGCTATACAGCAGTTTGAGGCGGGCTTGGTGACAGAGCTCCCTGTGAAATGAAAAATGCGGCGTTTACCGTGAGTAAGCGCCGCTGTTTTTATCCTGTTTTGTCCCTGCCGCGAAGCTCCCAGAACGCCACAGCGCTTGCAGCGGCGACGTTCAGTGAGTCCACGCCGGCAGTCATCGGAATGATAACGGTGTGGTCGCAGGCGGAGATAGTCTCCGGGAGCAGTCCCTCGCCCTCCGTCCCGAGCACGACCGCGAGCCGCTCCGCACTTTTCAGCCGCTCGTCACCAATGCTCAGGGCGTCCTCACGCAGTGCCATTGCCGCACTCACAAAGCCGTGCGAGCGGAGCATCTCCAAGCCCTGTACGGCGGTGCCGGTGTACGTCCACGGCACCTGAAAAACAGTCCCCATGCTGACCCTCGCGGCACGGCGGTACAGCGGATCGCTGCACGCTTCGGTGAGGAGCACGGCTTCTATGCCGAGTGCCGCTGCCGACCGGAATATCGCCCCGACATTGGTCGGATTAACAACGTTTTCGAGGACCGCGACGCGGCTCGCGTTGCGTACCAGCTTCTCTGCTGAGGGGAGGGTATGCCGCCTCATCGCGCACTGTGCTCCCCGCGCGAGGTTGAAGCCGGTTATCTGCTTCAGCAGGGAGCTTTCCCCGGCGTAGACCGGTATGTCCCCGCACAGACTGATGATATGCGCTGCCTCGCCGTCTATGTGGGACTTGTCCACGAGAAGGGCATGGGGAGCGTATCCCGCGGCGAGCGCGCGCTCGATGACGCGGGGGCTTTCCGCGATGAACAGACCCTCGTCCGGCTCGAACCAGTGACGGAGCTGAGGCTCGGAGAGTCCGGAGAATACCTTCAGACCGGGTTCGCCGAGATCTGTGATGTATTTGATGTTTGCCATAGTATTACCTCTGTAAAAGTGACAGCCGGGCAGCTTCCTTAAATAAGCTCACAGGGAACGCCCCGCGGGGAGCGTTCCCTGTCCATTTTGTATCAGCCCGCTCCAGCCCCGGGCTCCTCCGCCTTGGAGAGAAAATCCCTGAGCTGCTCGATCGGGATAGGCTTTGAGTACTTGTAGCCCTGTAAGTATTTTGCCTTCATGTTCATGCAGTTCTGCTCGTCGTCGGAGTTTTCGACGCCCTCGAACAGCACCGCGTATTTCAGACTGTTGAACATATCCGCGAAGGTGTTGACCATGTACTTCGACGACTCGCTCTTGTTCGATTCTATCAGCATAGAGCGGTCGAACTTGATTATGTCGAATGGTATCTCCATGATACGCTCGAAGTTCGAGTAGCCTGTGCCGAAGTCGTCGAGGTAGAACTTGATACCGAGCTTCTGGAGCTCGAGCACCTTTTCCTTCATGATATTGAAGTCTGCGTCGCTGCGGCTCCCGGTTATCTCGACTGCGATCTTGTCGTAGGGGATCCCGTTGCGGTCGATTATCCTCTGCACCTCGGAGCAGAACTCACTGTAGCGGATATCTATCTCGGAGAAGTTGACCGATATGCGCCGGAGCTCGTAGCCCTCCTCAATGAAATCGCGGATAGCGGCGCAGGTCTTGTTGAGTATCACGAGACTGAGGCTGTGGATAAGATTGTACTTTTCGGCGAGCGGTATGAACTGGTCGGGGAAGACCATTCCGGTCTGATCGAGCTTCAGTCTCATCAGAGCCTCTGCGGTGTCGTATCTGCCCTTGCTGATGTTGTACACAGGCTGGCAGTAGACGAGCACGCGCTCGTCGGAGAGGTCCTTTTTCTGAGCGATGTCCTCAAGCTGGCTGAGGATATATCTGCTGTTGTAGAACTTCTTGATGTCGTCCTCGCTGACGAAATGCTCCTGATTGAAGTCCATTCTGGTTTCGATGTAATCGAGGAGGTTGACATAGTCCTGCGGGTCAGAGATCTTATCCGAGGTCTCGAGAATGATTATCTTGTAGTCGTGGCGGAACCTGCTGTAGCTCTTCCTGAAGTCAGCCAGCATTTTCTCCACGCTGCCCGAGTGATCCGATTTTTTTCCTGCACGCAGTGCGAGCAGCATTTTGCCGTTCGGGAAGTTGTAGAGGACGCCGCGCTTGACGTTTGATCGGAAGAACTGGTAGAACTCGTATTTCAGTTCCTTCGACGAGCGGAGCAGCTTGTCGAAATCCCTGATCGAGCAGAGCAGCATCGTCATTTTGGAGTGGCTGTTAAGGCACTCCTCGAGCTCATCTGCAAAGAACCTCTCATCTACCGCGCCGGTCTCAACGTCGAACGGATTCGAGTGGAACATATAGATCATGCCGATGATAGGCACGAAGTACGCGAAGGTAGTGTAGGAGCTGCTTCCGTGCTTCCATTGCAGCACGATCATCATTATTGAGATGAGGTTGAGTCCGATAAGGCTCACGAAGACCTGTCTGATGAGCCTGTGATGGTATTTTATGATCATCACGAGGATAGACCCTATTATCACGAAGTACGAGAACAGATAGGTCGTTATGCCTCTGTGGGTGGTGCCGTCCTCGCGGAAGTAGAAGCCGAATTTGAATACGATGCCGAGTATCTCTGCTATCACGGTCACGGCAGCGAGGCAGAACATCGCCCGCATATACTTCCGCTGCTTTTTTCGGGGTATCCACAGCGGCTCGAATATGTACAGTGCATACATCATCAGCACGAAGGTCAGCATGATATAGTGTATCTCCCTGAGACAGTACGCGAGCTGGATGTTCGGGTGCGGTCTTGAAATGACAGCCCGGTAAACTATCTTGACCAGTGCCGCAGTGAAGACCTCTGCGAGAATGCACAGCATTATCTTTATGCCGGTATTCTTGCGGAAATAGCTCTGCATGAGCAGTATCCCCATGAGCATTACCATTGCCATTACGACTACGTCGCCGACGTTCGAGTACGACGCCAGCCCGTTTGTTTCAAAGAACCCCATTATCTCACCGCCTTTCATGAGGCTTCGGGGAAAGACCGTTATTTCACATATTTGATCCTGCCGGTGCGCTTAGTATTGGTCGTACACAAAGTATTATATCACATTTCACTAAAATAGTCAACCGCTTATGCGAGATTTAGTTGAAAATATAACACTTGTAGAATCCTTGACAAATAATCCTGGACGTAATATCATTAAGATAACGATATCTTGCACGAAAGGACGCAGACATGGACATTATCTACATACACGAGCCCACCGACCTCCAGTGCGGACAGGCTGTGATAGCTATGCTTGCGGGAGTGACAGTCGGGGACGTCATCGCCCTCCTCGGCAACGACCGTGAGACCGACCTCCGCGAGATGAAGTTCGCGCTCGCACATTACGGCTTCACGCTCTCACCGCAGCGCATACCCGTGACCGACCGCTCCGAGCTGCCGCAGCTTGCCCTGCTCAGCCTCGAAACACCGCGCTGCTGGCACTGGTCGCTGTACTGCTCCGGCACCTTCTACGACCCCGAGCATGGTGTCATGGACGATTTCCCCGCCTCCCGCCGGCGTTATTACTGGGAGATCAGCATGATCGAAAAGTTCCGCGCCGGGGTATTGAAAAACTGAAAAAAGTGTGCTATACTATAAATATACAATTTTTATCGGAGGTAAAACGATATGGGAATGTTTGACAAGCTCATCGCCAATCTTCAGGCGAGCAAGAAGACTATAGTATTCACAGAGGGCAGTGACGCAAGGATACTCTCCGCAGCTGACCGCCTTCTTTCCGAGGGACTCATGGGAGTTATCCTCTGCGGAAACGTTGACGAGGTCAAGGCTGCTGCGGCTGCCGGCGGCTTCAAGATCGACGGCGCAGAGATCCTCGACCCCGCTACATACCCCGAGATGGACGCTCTCGTTGCACAGATGGTAGAGCTCCGCAAGGGCAAGATGACTGAGGAGGAGTGCCGCGAGCTGCTCAAGAAGTCCAATTACTTCGGCACAATGCTCGTAAAGGCTGGCAAGGCTGATTCTCTCCTCGGCGGAGCTACATACTCCACCGCAGACACAGTACGCCCTGCTCTCCAGATCATCAAGACAAAGAAGGGCTCCAACCTCGTAAGCTCGTCCTTTATCCTCTTCCGCGAGAAGGACGGCAAGGAGGAGAAGATAGCTATGGGCGACTGCGCTATCAATCTCGCTTACACTGACAGACTCGACAAGGACGGCAATGTTGTCCTCACTGCTGCACGCCAGCTCGCTGAGGTAGCTGTTGAGACTGCAAGAACAGCTGATTTCTTCGGTATCGACCCGAAGGTAGCTGTGCTCAGCTTCTCCACATACGGCTCCGGCAAGGGCGGCACTGTACAGCTCAGCCACGACGCTGTCATCGAGGCTCGTCAGCTTGACCCGAACCTCGTCATCGACGGCGAGTTCCAGTTCGACGCTGCTGTATCCGCAGAGGTCGCAAAGACCAAGTGCCCGGATTCCAAGGTGGCAGGACAGGCTAACACATTCATCTTCCCGCTCATCGAGGCAGGAAACATCGGCTACAAGATCGCTCAGAGACTCGGCGGCTTCGAGGCTTACGGTCCGATACTCCAGGGCCTGAACGCTCCTATCAACGATCTCTCCAGAGGCTGCACAGCTGATGAGGTCTACAAAATGGCTATCATCACTGCCGGCATGGCTTGATGACTCCGGATCACTCTTTAACATAACGGCAAAAGGCGAGGAAGGGGAGCCCCTTTCCCGCCTTTTCCATTGCATACAGTGCAGAAAATGTGTTATTTCTATCAAACCTCTTTACAAAACGCATGATATGGTGGTATAATATATGTATATCTATTGAAAAAGGAAGCGTATCTATGACAAAGATAACCATATTCTCCGGCTTTTTGGGTGCCGGAAAGACCACACTCATCAAGAAGCTCATCGCTGAGGGCTACAAGGGCGAGAAGCTCGTCCTCATCGAGAACGAGTTCGGCGATATCGGCATAGACGGCGGATTTTTGCAGGACGCAGGCGTCGAGATAACAGAGATGAACTCCGGCTGTATCTGCTGCAGCCTCGTCGGAGACTTCGGCAAGGCGCTGGAGAAGGTCCTCGCGGACTATGCTCCCGACCGTATCCTCATCGAGCCCTCCGGCGTCGGCAAGCTCAGCGACGTTATCCGCGCTGTCCAGAACATCGACGCCCACGACGTACAGCTCGACGGCTTCACGACCATAGTTGACGCCAAGAAGTGCAAGATGTACCAGAAGAACTTCGGCGAGTTCTTTAACAATCAGATAACCTATGCGAGCTGCCTGATACTCAGTCATACACAGGGGCTCTCCGAGGAGAAGATAGAGGAGGTCATCGCTCGTCTGCGCGAGCTCAACCCTGTCGCTCCGATAGTTACCACCGAGTGGGAGCAGCTCACCGGTCAGCAGCTCGTTGAGGCGATGACCCAGAAGAATACCCTCGACGACGAGCTGAAGTCTCTACTTGAGGAGGCAGAGCAAGAGCATCACCACC
>JAFRXR010000026.1 GCA_017443395.1 Ruminococcus sp.
GCTCAGGAGCCCGTGTCCCTGGAGACCCCCATCGGCGAGGAGGATGTATCGCACCTGGGCGACTTTATCCCCGACGACGACGCTCCCGCTCCCGCTGAGGCTGCCTCCCGCACCCTCCTCAAGGAGCAGCTCAACGAGATACTCGCTACCCTCACAGACCGCGAGGCTAAGGTGCTCAAGCTCCGCTTCGGTCTCGAGGACGGTAAATCCCGTACCCTCGAGGAGGTAGGTCAGCGCTTCGACGTCACCCGCGAGCGTATCCGCCAGATAGAGGCAAAAGCCCTCCGCAAACTCCGCCACCCCTCCCGCAGCAAAAAGGTCAAGGACTTCCTTGACTGATACATAGATGTATCTCCGATGGATCAAGAATGGGGACGCTGTCCCCAATCCCCTGCAAAAGGGTAAAGGTACCCTTTGGAAACCCACTGTCAAAAAATCCCATACCGTATCCACATAGACTTTCAAATGGATACGGTATGGGATTTTTTCATAATGGGATTCTAAAGGGAATCTATTCCCTTTAGCGGGAGTTTGAGGGCAGAGCCCTCATTTTTAATGCGTCGCAGACTCCTCTATGCACCAGTCAGGGGAGTCAATGCTTTTTGCGGAACTTGGGCATGAGGCGTTTTTTATAGGTCGAATAGCAGAGGTCGAGGTTGAGGTCGTAGAGGACGAAGATGACATTCGCCAGACCGAGCATGATGTAGGAGCCGTACCTGCCGTAGTCGCTGAACTCGTCGAGCATTTCCTTCAGTCCGAAGATATATACGGTGATGTAGAAGTACGATATCACGCAGATGTTGCAGACCGCGAGCTTGATGAGGATACGCAGCGGGCGGAGCTTTATCCGCTGGATATAGAAGCGCAGTATCGGGTAGTGTCCGAAGAGGAGAATGAATATCAGTGCGGCTTCCTTGTCGGCGGTGATGAGCAGTGAGAGAAGGCTCACCGCGATGTATGTGAGGAGCGCCCACGGGGTGTTGACCTCGACCGCGATTATCATCATCAGGACGCCCGCTATCATCGGCAGGAGCAGATACAGCGCGGGCATGACCCCGGCGAGGAACATCGTCACGAGGCACAGCGCCGACACGATGCCTCCGAGGGCGACCCTGTAGCTTATGCCCCTCATTTATCGCCTGCCGGCCGCTTGGCTTTCTGAATGCCGTAGACTATCGACGCGAGCATTTTGTGCGGGAGGAAGCGCTGTCCGAGGATACCCGCCTGAACTCCGAGCCCCGGTATCGCGAAGAGCTTGCCCGCGAAGGTCTTTTTCAGGGCGTAGTGGGCGGCGTACTCGGGGGTAATGGGCTTCACGCTGAACGTCACGCCCGCGCGGTCGTTGAAGTGGGTGTCGACAGGTCCCGGACACAGAACTGTTATCGAGACGTCGGACCTGTCCCTGCGCAGCTCCTCGTAAATGGCTATGGACAGGCGCAGAACGTAGTTCTTGGAGGCGTAGTAGGACGAGAGCAGCGGACCCGTCATGAAGCCTGCTGCGGAGGCGACGTTGAGTATCCAGCCGCTGTTGCGCTTCTTGAAATCGCGCAGGAACAGCTTTGTGAGGATATGGAGCGCTGTGATATTGACGTTTATCATGTCGAGCTCGTCATTGAGGTCGGTCTCGTCGAACTTGCCGAAGATACCGTACCCGGCGTTGTTCACGAGCAGATCGACGTCCCTGCCGCGGCAGAACTCGTAGACCTTGAAGACCTCCTCACGCTTCGAGAGCTCGGCTGGGATAGTCTCGGCGCGGTCGCCGAATTCCTCCTTGAGCTGCGCGAGGGCGCGCTCGTTGCGTCCTGTGAGGATAAGCTCCCAGCCGCGGATATAGAGCTCTCGGGCTATGCATTTTCCGATACCGGAGGTGGCTCCTGTGATGAGTGCTTTCATTTTCATCGTCCTTTCTTATTCGTTTATCAGGTCGAACATACCGCTGCTGCCAAGATCCTCCACGCCGAACAGGAAGAGCGTCTGCTCGTAGCCTGAGACGTCGATGAGGTTGCTGAGCGGGACTGTTAGTTTATCCGGCGAGACTATCGTGATCTCGCTGTAATGCTGAGTGAGGAACTGCACGAAGCAGTCCGCATAGCTGTCCTTGATGAGCAGCAGACGCCGCTCGGTGTTGACGTTCGTCGCAATGCGCAAAACAGGAGCGTCGCTGCCGAGGTACATTCCGTACTTGTCGTCGGAGCTGAGGCGGCTCTTGTCGTAGAGCGGGCAGCTGCGCGAGATACCGCTGTTGTCGGTGGCGGTACAGCTCAGAACCTTCGCCCCGGAGGCGTACTCGTAGACGTCGAGGATATCGGGCTTGGTGCCGGAATACCTGCTGCGCTCGTAGAGGTTTCCTCTGAAATCGCCCGAGACGTGCTCTATGGTGTACTTATCATACGCGACCGCCTGAAAGCCGAGCTTCTGGATCACGGTGCGGTATACACAGTATGCCCCGTAGCCGGTCCACTTAGTATCGTTGCGGTAGTAGATGTAGTTGTCGCTGAGGGTCTTGAGTATGCTGAATGCGTCGATATGCCTTATGCCGGTATCGAGCGACTCATAGAGCTGTGAGATCTGCTGCTCCTCGGTGTTGACGAGGAGGTACTCGGGGAGCTTATCGCTGTAGACGCCGGACGAGGTCGGGACCGCAACGAAGCAGACCGCTCCGTCGTACTGCTCTGCGAACCGGTTTATCCCCTCTGCCGAGCCCGAAGGTGCGGGACGCTGGGCTATGTCTGCGTCGAGGAGCATGGTGTCCGCGATGTAGACGCCGTTCACGATACGCTCTGAGATCTGCGGGGCGAGCTTCGCGTTCGCGGAGGTCCAGAGGTCACGCCCGGCGAGATTGTCGGTCATGCAGGAGCTGAGCTCACTGGTGTAGCTGCCGTCAGCGACCGCTGAAAGAGTCGGCTGCGGAAGCTCTCCGCTGCCGGAGGGTCTGATGAGGGTCAGCACTGCGACTGCCGCGATGAACAGGAGCGTGAGGACAGCTGTTATCTTGCTTGTGAGCTTTGACATTCTATCCCCTCCTTACAGCTCTATCAGCAGCGGCGCAGATGTGCCGCTGTGCGCGATGAGCGCCGTACATACCGTAAACAGCAGCAGCACCGTCACGGGCGTGACAGCTGAAAACGCCGTCTGGAGCTTATTCTTGCCGGAGCGTATCATCATGTTGCGGAAAAGGTCCGTGGAGGCATACATTCCCACCAGCAGCACGACCGAGTAACACCTGAGCAGATAGACGGTCAGGGTGTCCGCGATGACTCCGCTGCCGCCGAGCATCGCCACGAGATAGTGCATGGAATCCACGAGGGTCTCCCCCGCGAAGAACACCGTGCAGACTATCGTCAGCAGGAAGGTGTAGATGATACTGGTCGTTTTCAGAAGCTTCATGCGGCTGATGTAGCGCTCTGCGATAACTGCGGAGCCGATGAGGAGTCCCCAGACAAGACCGTTCGCACTGAACGTGTACCACGCGCCGAGCGTTCCCCATGCGATGATATAGATGAATCGCCTGTACCACTTTCCCGTTCCGAGCGAGTACAGGGGCTTGGTGACGTAGCGCCTGAACCACTGCACGGGCTGGATATGCCACCTTGCAGCGAAGTCGCGTATGCGCGTGCTGAACAGGGGGTAATTGAAGCTCTGCGGGAACCTGAACCCGAAGCAGTAGCCGATACCTGTGCCCATGTCCGCGACGCCGGAGAGCGTGAAATAAAGGCACAGCAGGTACGCGATGATGCCGATCCATGCGTTCACTGCCGCGAGGCTCGCGATGTTCTGGCTGCATACCGCGCTCCAGAGGCGGTACATCGTGTCGGCGATGATGACCTTCTTGGCGAGCCCCTTGGCAAACAGTGTGAAGCCCACGCCGATCTCGGCAAGTCCGCCGCGTCGCTCGCGAAGTATCTTCGAGAAGCTCTCAAAGCGGAGGAGAGGGCCCATGAGAAGGCGCGGGAACATCATGATGAACAGCGCGAATCTGACTATATTCCGCTCCGCGCGGTGCTTGCCGGAGAAGACGTCCATGAGCGCTCCCGCGGCTGAAAGCGTGAAGAACGATATCCCCACAGGGTAGAAGCTGTCAGGCAGGGGGAGACGTCCCCGCAGGGAGCTCAGCAGCTCAGACCTGAACAGGAATATCGCCATGAAGTCGAACATGAAGCCCAGTACGAACGGCACGACGGCAAGTCCCGGGTGCTTCGCGCGGAGCTTGTCCGTGAGCAGACAGAAGATGTAGTTCACGAGCGTATATGCGGATATCAGCACCAGAAAATCAAGGCTGACCAGCGCGCAGAACACCATGCTCAGCAGCAGGAGCACGCCGTTTTTCAGCTTCGCCGGCGTGATATAGAACACCAGCAGCGATACCGGCAGAAAGCCGTATATGAACAGCAGACTGCTATATGCCATCTCTCTCCTCCTTGATCTTTTGTGTGCGATCGGACAGCTCCGAGCTGTCCATCATGGTGTTGAGCACCTCGAGGAGCGCTCCCGCGGACATCAGCTGCGGCAGTCCGAGACTCTTTTGCAGCTTCAGACGCAGCTCACGGCTGTTCTCGCCGCCGCTCAGACCGAGCTGATACAGCGTGAGCTTGGTGATATCGGGCTCGTGAGTGCGCTCAGAAGGCGTTATGCCTGCACGCTCGAATGCGGCGAGCAGGGTCTGCACGTCTATCCCCTCCACGCCGAGCTTACCCTCTGCGGAGGGCTTGAGCTTGCGCTTTTCCTTACCGAAAATGTCAGGGATATAGACGTTCTTCACGCTCCCCTCGCCCACTGCGCCCTTGATATAGCCGCGGATACGGCGTCCGGCGCTGTCGGAGTCCGTGAGTATCACAATGCCGGTCGTGCGTGCGTAGTACCTGATGAGACCGAGCTTTTCCTCGTCCTTGAAAATGCCGAAGCCGTTCGTGACGATCACCACAGCGTCGATGACGGACGCCAGCTTTATCTTGTCGTACTTTCCCTCGACTATGACAGCTTCGTTTATCCTTATCATCGCGAACCTCCGGTGCCGGTCATGAGCATTTTCACGACTGCCTCCTCGAGCACGGTCTTTTCGTCTATGGACGTGGAATTCAGCGTGACAGCCGTGTCGCGAAGTATCCGTATGCACGCACGCAGACGCTCGAGGGTTATGCGCTGATTGAACTTGTAAAGGCGCTCTATCGCGAAGCCGCGCTTGTAGTAGTCGAAGTCGTGTATGACCGTATCTGCGCCCTTTGCGGCACGCTTCGCGAGCAGCACGCGGT
This sequence comes from Ruminococcus sp., assembly GCA_017443395.1. Taxonomy (GTDB): domain Bacteria; phylum Bacillota; class Clostridia; order Oscillospirales; family Ruminococcaceae; genus Ruminococcus. The sequence goes on from JAFRXR010000026.1 coordinate 5,250, forward strand.
AGAGGTCGAGGAAGGAATTGGTTATGCTCATGAGGACGCCGCCGCGGTTGTCCTTGTCCTGCATGAGCTCGTTGAGGGCGTCGAAGGCAGCCCTGCGGTCAAACGCCGCGACTGCGTCTGCGAGGTTGAAAATGGTCACGCTGCTCTGTCTGTGGACGAGCTCGCGGAGCATATCCGAGGTTATCTCCCTGCCCTGTGCATAGGCGCAGAGCTTGTCTATCTCGTTCCCGATGAGGAGGGTGTCCGAAAGACACATCTCGGCGAGCTCGCGGGCAACATCAAGGGACATAGCCCCGCCGCGTGCCGAGACCTTGGCGGATATAGCCTTAGCGAGCTCCCCGGAGGTCGGCACTGCGCACTCGCAAAGGACACCGTATTTCGCGGCGTGGTCGGCGAGCTTCTTGTTTTTGTCGGTTATCTTGTTCGCGCCGGCTTTGCGGTCGAACTTGGTCTTGACCTCAAATCCGGTGACGTTGAACACGACGACAGTCTGCGAAGGGATATCCTTCAGCGCGTCGAGTAGGGACTTGGTCTCGTCCTCGCGGTGCTCCTCGCAGTTGTAGTCGTTCACGAGTATGCAGTTGTACTCCGACATCATCGGCATTATCTCTATCATATCGCGCAGTGCGGAGATGTCGAGCGATTTGCCTGCGAGGCGGTTGAGGGCAAATTCCTCATTGTCGCCGACGGCAAGGCGGACTATCTGACGGGTGAGGGCTGTAACGCTGCTCACGTCCGCGCCGAAGATGTAGTAGAGATTGCTCAGCCCGCCCTTTTTGAGCTGTGCCGAAAGCGTTTTTTTATCGGTCTGTGGCATTACAGCCTCCTTATCTCGCAGCCGCTGCTGGCGAGCGTTATCTCGAAATTGTTGCCGCTGCCGTCCAGATACAGCGCTCCCCTGCCGGTCACCGGCTGGGCGTTCTTGGGGAGCTTACCGTAGAAGACCAGCAGCTCCGCGTCGGGGAGATCCTCCGTGCCGGCAGGCAGGAAAGCGACCTTGGTCCCGCCGAGCTCTGCGGTGAAGATCCCGCCGCAGCAGCAGACACGGCTCCCGCCTATCACGATGTCCGATTCGCTCCCGACCGCAGTCTGCGCAACGTTAAAAGCGCTAAGCTCCTGCGCATAGGCGCTTCTCAGGGAGTCGGAGTTCCTGTCCACGGACAGCAGTGTGACCCTCTCCGCGCCGCTGCGCGAGAGGTATTTCCGGACGTAGTCGGGCGTTTTGTAGTTCCCGCTGAGGTCAAATATCAGCGTATTTCCTTGATATTCAACTACCGCCGCACAGCTGCTCCCTCTGCCGAGCGAAGCGACCGTGAACGTGTCAAAGCTGCGCATGGAATGTATCCCCGAGCCGAGCATGAGCACTGCCGCAGACATTGCCGCGGCGAGCGCGGTCAGCCTCCTGCTGCGGAAAACTATGCACACCAGCACGGTCGTCGCAGAGCACGCAAAAGCAGTCACCGTGAGGGCGTAGCTGCCGCACGAAAAATGCGTGAAGCTGAGCCGCGATACGCTGTCCGACACCCGCAGCACGAGCTCAATGGGCACCTGTGCGAGCGGCAGCACCGGCAGAAGTCCGCCGGTCAGGACGTATATTAGCCCTATGACCATAGACGCCGAGCAAAGCGGCACGAGCAGCACATTCGTCAGCGGCGCGATGAGCGAGCTTTCGTCGAAATACCGCATACACAGCGGAGTGATGGTCAGGGTCGTGCAGAGCATGATGAGGAACGCCTTCGCGAGCCCCCGGAGAGGAGTGCCGGCGGGTATGTTTTTCGTCATGTACGGCGCGAAGACCGCTATCCCGAACGTTCCCGCGGCGGACAGCAGAAATCCGCTGCTGTAAATCACGAACGGATCCGCGATACAGATGAGCAGCACCGCCCACGCCAGCGAGTTGAACGAGTCGCCCTGCCGCCGGAAGAGCCGCGCGGAGTACGCGAACTCCAGCATGAGGGTAGCGCGTATCGCGGAAATGGGGTAATTTGCGGCGATTATCAGAAGTATCAGCAGGACGTTCATCAGCCCGAATGCCGCAAATCGGTTCACGCGCAGACGACGCATGAGCAGCATCGCGAGCGCGATGATGACCGTGACGTGCAGTCCCGAGACCGCAAGCACATGACCGATACCCACGCGGTAAAGCGAGGTGCGGACGTCGTCGCTGAGCCCCTGCTTCTGCCCGAATATCATTCCCGCAAGGAAGTCGCCGCAGTCAGCGCCCATAGCTATGCGGAACTGCGATATCATACGCTCGCGGTAGTCCGCGACGGCATTGCGCAGAAGGTGAGTTCCTGTTCTTTCGAGAGAAACGTCCCTTGCACTGTCTGCCTCAAGGTACACTCCCGCCGACTTGTAATAGGTCACGCCGTCGAAGAGATAGTCGCTCGACGGGAGCTCAAATCTGCACTCACCAAGCGTCACGACATCGCCGTACTCCGCGCCGAGGTCAGTCCCATAATACGTTATCTTTGCCGAAACATCGCCGTTTATCTCACCATTGAGCGTGTATGCGGAGTTCTCACCGTAGCGGCGGATATCGGTGACCTCGCCGGAGAACGTACCTGTCTGCCCGGCGCAGGAGGTGATCCTTTCGTACACAAAGGTCTGCTTCAGGGTGAACGCGCTGAACGCCGCCGCGAACGACAGCGACATCAGGGACAGATCGCGGAGGGTAAGTCCCTTGCGGAGCCCGATGTACGCGACCCCTGCCGCTGCTGCCGCGAGTATCAGCAGCTCCGGCAGACCCGTAAAAAACGAAGCGAAAAACGATCCGAAAATATACGCTGCCGCTATCCCTGTCATTTTTCGCTTCATATTTCACACCTTATTTGAAGAAAAGCGGGAGCTTTTCAAGGAAGATTATGTCGTCGCGGTCAGCCGCGTCGCCCTCGGCGAGAACTGCTGCCCTGCCGGTGATCTTTCCGCCGGCTGCCTCTGTGAGCTTCTCGAGCGCGTTGAGCGACTCGCCTGTGCTGATTACGTCGTCAACGATGAGGACGCGCTTCCCCGTGAGCATATCAGCCTTCTCTCGTGAGAGGATCAGCCTCTGCTCGTTCGCCGTGGTTATAGACTTTACGTCCACGATGAGCGGGTCTGTCATGTAGAGCTTCTTTGACTTGCGCGCCACGACGTAGGTCGTGCCGGACTGTCTTGCCATTTCGTATGCGAGCGGTATGCCCTTGGACTCAGCTGTGAGTATCACGTCGAAGTCCGGGCACTTTTTCAGCAGCTCCTCCGACGCCTTTACAGTCAGCTCAACGTCGGAGAACATGATGAATGCTGCGATGTCTATCTTGTCATTGAGCGGGCAGCGGATAAGCTCGCGCTCCAGCCCGGCAATGGCCATTTTATAGGTCTCAGGCATGGCAGTCTCCTTATTCGGTCCTGCCGAGGGACTCCGGTCCCCAGCCCATTTTCACGCCCGCAAGGAAGTGGAAATGCATATGCTTAACGGTCTGACCGGCGTCGTCGCCGCAGTTGTTGATGATACGGTAACTCTCGATGCCCTCAGCCTTTGCGATGTTCGCAGCCGCCTCGAATACCTTCGCGACGAGCATGGAATTCTCCTCGGTTATCTCGTTCGCGGAGGCGATGTGCGCCTTCGGGATTATGAGGTAGTGAACGGGCGCGATGGGAGCGATGTCCTTGAAGGCAAAGACGAATTCGTCCTCGTAGACCTTGGTGCTCGGTATCTCGCCGTCGATTATCTTGCAGAATAAACAATCCATAGTGGTTCCTCCTTATTTGATGAATTCGCCGACTACCGCGCTGACCTCTGCCATTGCGGAGTCTATCTTCGAGATATCGCCTACGCCTGCCATAGCGCTGTCCGGCTTGCCGCCGCCCTTGCCGCCTGTGAGCGCGGATATCTTCTGTACTATCTTTCCGGCGTTAGCGCCCTTATCGACCGCGCCCTTGGTGCAGACGCAGAAGATAGTTCCCTTTTCGCCGACTGTTCCCGCGAATACTGCTACGACGTCGCCGCCCTTGTCCTTTACGCTGTCACCGAGCTTGCGGAGCGCATCGGGAGCTGTGCCGTCGAGGCGTGCGGAAACGACCTTTACGCCGTTCACGTCAGCAGCATTATCAAACATAGCTGCGGTCTTGGAGTTGGCTATCTGCTGGTTCAGGGACTCGAGCTGCTTGTCCTTGTCCTTGACCTCAGCCGCGAGAGAAGCGCACTTCTCAGGGAGCTCGTTCACGTTGGTGAGCTTTATCGCCTTTGCGGAACTGATGATAGTGCTCTTGTAGCCATTGAGGAGCTCGAGCACGCCCATACCAGTTACAGCCTCGATACGTCTTACGCCGGCTGCTACGGAGCTCTCGGACACTATCTTGAAGAGCCCTATCTGCGATGTATTGGAGATGTGCGTACCGCCGCAGAACTCAACGGACGGTCCCGCTGTCACAACGCGGACGGTATCGCCGTACTTCTCGCCGAACAGCGCCATTGCGCCGAGCTTCTTAGCCTCGTCGATAGGCATTTCCTGCATAGTTACGGGGATAGCGTTCATTATCTCGCCGTTCACGATAGCCTCGACCTTGGCGATCTCCTCCTCGGTCATCGCGGAGAAGTGGTTGAAGTCGAAACGGCAGGCTGTCTCGTTGACGAGCTGACCAGCCTGATGAACGTGGTCGCCGAGGACTGTGCGGAGCGCGTTCTGGAGGAGATGTGCGGAGGTATGGTTGCGCATTATCGCGAGTCTGCGGGACTTGTCTATCTCGGCAGACACGGTATCCCCCTTGGAAATGCCGCCCTGCTCAACGAATGCGATGTGGAGGAAATGTCCCTCGGACTTGATAGTGTCAGCGACGTAGAGCGAGGTCTCGCCTGCCTTTATGTAGCCCGTATCGCCGACCTGTCCGCCGCTCTCAGCGTAGAACGGGGTCTTGTCGAGGACGATGACTACGTCCTCACCCTCGGACGCGGACTGCACCTCGGCGCCGTCCTTGTAGATAGCGAGTATCTGCGCGTTCTCGGCAGTGAAGTCTGTGTAGCCGGTAAATACGGTCTTGGGTGCGTCTACCTTTATGCTGTTGTCAGCCCACGACGAGCCAGCCTTTGCGGCATGGTCAGCCTTTGCACGCGCACGCTGCTCCTTTGCGAGCTCAGTGAAGCGGTCGCGGTCGACTGTATAGCCCTTTTCCTCGCAGATCTCAACTGTGAGGTCTATCGGGAAGCCGTATGTGTCGGCGAGCTTGAAAGCGTCGTCGCCGGAGAGGACGGTCTTCTTCTCCTCGCCGAGCTTGCTGATGAACTGCGTGAGGAGCTCCGTGCCCTTGTCGATGGTCTTGGCAAAAGCCTCCTCCTCGACGCCGATGATCTTCTTGATGTACTCTCGCTTCTCTGCGAGCTCAGGATATGCGCCCGCGTTCTCGTTGATGACGGTGTCGCATACCTCGCAGAGGAACGGACGTGTGATACCCAGAAGTCTGCCGTGGCGTGCTGCACGTCTGAGCAGACGGCGGAGGACATATCCCCTGCCCTCGTTCGACGGCATGATACCGTCGCCGACCATGAAGGTCGTGCTGCGGATATGGTCTGTGATAACGCGGAGGGAAACGTCCTTCTTCGCGTCGGTCTTATAGTCAACCCCTGCGATGCGGGAGATGTGCTTCATGATGTTCTGGACAGTATCGACCTCGAAAATGTTGTCCACGCCCTGCATTGCGCAGGCAAGACGCTCCAGACCCATGCCGGTGTCGATGTTCTTGTTCTTCATCTCAGCATAGTGACCGTTGCCGTCGCTGTCGAACTGGCTGAACACGAGGTTCCATATCTCGATGACGCGGTCGCAGTCGCTTGCCTGCTCGAAGCTCTCGAACGGACCGTAAGCCTCGCCGCGGTCGAAGTGTATCTCGCTGCACGGACCGCACGGACCTGAGCCGTGCTCCCAGAAGTTGTCCTTCTTGCCGAGACGGATTATCCTGTCGTGCGGGATACCGATCCTGTTCTCCCAGATCTGCTCAGCCTCGTCATCGCTCTCGAAAATGGTTATCCACAGGCGCTCTGCGGGTATCTCGAGGGCCTTCGTGAGGAA
>JAFRXR010000027.1 GCA_017443395.1 Ruminococcus sp.
CATAAGCCTTCTCCTTATTGAGGACCCATGCCTCTCTTGTGAGGAGACCTGCGGGCTTTTCGGAAGCGAACTTCTTGTCCTGAGGATTCTCAGCGTAGCCGAGTATGTAGATGAGGGTCTTGGACTCGCCGGGAGCGAGAGTTACCTTCTTGTAGTGCGAAGCAACAGGCGACCAGCCGTCAGCGAACGAATTGGAGGGCTTGTCAGCCTTAACGGTCTCGGGGTTGTCCCAGCCGTTGTAGATGCTGCCAAGGAAAGCATCGCGGTCAGTGTCATAACCGTCGATAGTATCATTTACTGTATAGAAGGCGTAGTGGTTGCGTCTGTCTCTGTACTCAGTAACGTGGTAGATAGTGGAGCCCTCGATCTCAACACGACCTGTGGAGAAGTTTCTCTGGAAGTTTGTGCAGTCGTCCTGCGCGTCCCAGAGACACCACTCGGCGATGGAGAAGATAGAGAAATTCTTGGTCTCGCTGCTGTCGTTTGTGAGAACTACCTGCTGGACCTCGCCGTCGTAGTTCTGGGGAACGAAGAAAGTGACCTCAGCCTTCAGACCGTTCTTCTTGCCGGTGATTACAGTGTAGCCCATACCGTGACGGCACTGATACTCGTCGAGCTCAGTCTTGACAGGCGACCAGCCGGGGTTCCAGACAGTGCCGTTGTCGTTGATGTAGAAATAGCGTCCGCCCATATCAAGCGGGACGTTGTTATAGCGATAGCGAGTTATACGTCTGAGGCGTGCGTCCTTGTAGAAGCAGTAGCCGCCTGCTGTATTAGAAATGAGTGAGAAGAAGCCCTGATTGCCGAGATAGTTTATCCACGGATAGGGTGTTCTGGGGGAATTGATAACGTATTCCTTATTGGCGTCGTCAAAAAATCCGAACTTCATAATAGTACTCCTTTGTTTTGGGATAGCCGCACAGCGGCAAATAGACGGAATATCCAAGTGAAACTTCAAATGGGCACACCGCATTTGTTACATTATAACATATTTTTACGCGCATTACAATAGATTGATGAAATTTTTATATGTAATTCTTTTCACCTGATTTTTGTGCAATTCTAACAATCTGCACGGCAGCGTTACTCTGCACCGTACACGCACATCGCATACGGAACAGGTGTCAGGTGCAGGGACACCCTCGGCGTCCCACACCATTCTGTCTCACGCGCCCTGCCATACGCACAATTACATAAAAATACATCAAATCGCTTGCAATTTTTGTTGCAATGTGTTATAATTACAGTGACTAACTTTAGCACCTGCATATCCAGACAAAGAATGGGGTGAGAGAATATGAATGCAAACGATCTTAGCCGCCCGGACGGCAATGCCGGCACCACGCCGACCTTCGCGCGCCTTGCTCTTGCGCTCGCGAACGACTACGAGAGCATATACGTCCTGAGCACTGAGGACGGCAGCTACGTTGAATACGCCGCGGAAAACAGCGACCGCGCACTGACTGTGCGCTCCTCCGGCAGTGATTTCTACGCAGATTCCGTGAAGAACTGCCGGATCATGGTGCACCCTGACGACCAGGAGCACTTCCTGAGAACGCTCAGCCGCGAGAACCTCCTCGACGTTCTCGACGCAGAGGGGAAGTCCTTCATCTACGATTACCGCCTGATGTTCAGCGGCGGACCGCAGTTCTACGCATTGAAGGCGATCCGCGGCTCGGGAGCGGATTCAAAGTTCATAATTCTCGGCATTCGCAACGTTGACGAAGTGAAGCGCAGGGAGCTCGCCGCAGAGGCAGTGAACCGCACCTACTCCGAGATAGCCGCCTCCCTCGCGGGGCTCTACGAGGTCATCTACCACGTTGACATAAACACCGGCGAATACACGGAATACAGCGCAGGCGACGGCATGGACACCATGAGCCTGCGCACCAAGGAGCTCGATTTCTTTGCCTCCACGCCTGAGATGATAAAAGCCGTCGTCCACCCCGACGATATGGCGAAGGTCGCTGAGGCTGTCCGCAGGGAGAACCTCCTGAAAGCGCTCGACGCCTCGACCTCGGTCTCGATAGAGTACCGTCACTTCGTCGAGGGCAGCGCGAGGTACGTCCGTCTCTCCGCGATACGCCAGCAGAGTGACTCCGGCTATATAGTCATCGGCGTCCGCGACGTCGATGAACAGACCCGCAAGCAGCACGCAGAGGCTGCTGAAAGGCAGACCTACAGCCAGATAGCAATGGCTCTCGCGAGTAAATACGAGGTCATATACTATATCAACACCGAGACCGACGTCTACACGCAGTACAGCTCCAGCAAGGACTATGCCGACCTCGGTACGACCACTTCCGGCAGCGATTTTTTCGGCACTGCCGCCAACGACATCAGGACCTATATCCACAAGGACGACGCCCAGTGGCTCCTCAAAGCACTTGACAAGACGTCGCTCCTCCGTGAGCTTCAGGAGAACGGCTCCGTCGATCTGACCTACCGCCAGCTCCTCGGGAACCGCCTCCAGTATGTCCGCATGACGGTCGTGATGCCGAGGAACTGCACCGACCACATAATAATCGGCGTGGCGAACGTCGATGAGCAGGTCCGCCGCGAAATGGAAATGGCTGAGCGGAGCAAGGCATTCCGAGAGATAATGGACGCCCTCGCCCACACCTACGAGGTCATCTATCAGGTCGATATCAACACCAACGAGTACAAGGAGTACACCTCCAGCCAGAAATACCAGCGCCTCCAGGAAGGAATGGCCGGCAGGGACTTCTTTGCCGAGACCCAGAGGAACATGGAGCGCGATATCTACCCCGACGACCTCCCGATGATGAGGGAAGCGATGAAGAAGAAAAACCTTCTGAAGGTGCTCGATGAGTCCGGCAGGAACACCATAAGCTACAGGCTCATGCTCGAGGGCAGGGCGCAGTACGTCACGCTCTCCGCAGTAAAGCCCGACGCTGACTCCGACCACATAATCATCGCGGTGTCGAACGTTGACGAAGCCAAGCGCCGCGAGATAGCCTTCAAGGAGGCACTCGGAAGCGCCATGGACATGGCTAACCGCGACGCGCTCACTGGTGTCAAGAACAAGCACGCATACGTGCAGGCTGAGATAGAGTACGACCGCCTCATCAGCGAGAACAACTGTCACGAATTCGCAGTTGTCGTCGCGGACATCAACGGTCTGAAGCACATGAACGACACACAGGGACACAGCGCCGGCGATGATTTCATCAAGGCAGCGTGCATGATGATATGCAAGACCTTCCAGCACAGCCCGGTATTCAGGATAGGCGGCGACGAATTCGTAGCGCTGCTCCGCGGCGGAGACTACGAGGACAGGGAAGCCCTGATGAAGCTGCTCGGCGACAAGGTACGCAACCACCTTGCACAGGGTCTCGTAACAGTCGCTGCGGGCATCTCGTGCTATGTAAAGGGCACGGATATGCACCTGCAGGACGTTTTCGAGCGCGCCGACAAGCTGATGTACGACGACAAGCAGCGCTTCAAGTACACAAGATAAGAAAAAGGGGCTCCCTCGGGAGTCCCTTTCTTTCGGAAACGCAGGGGCGCCGTCCCACTATAATGATATTGCACACAAAAAGGACGGACTCATGCTTCCGCCCATACAGCCTGATACCTGAAATCTAAAAAAAGGGACTCCCCGGAGTCCCTTTTTCATATTTATCAGTAGTAATCGGATACCCTGTTCATTTCGTACTCAGCTTCCTCGAAAGCCTCTGCGGCAGCCTCGTCAGCGAGCTCGTCAGCCATATCCTCGTCCACGCCGATCTGTGTAAGGATATCCCAGATGAAATCGGAGAGCTCCTGCTCGGAGACATACTCACCGAGGTCGAACTTAGGATCGTCAATGTCGATCATGTAAGCGTCGTCGGTGCTGGGGATATCCACGTCAGCGCTCTTGTCGAAGGAGTAGGAGAGCGTCAGCGTACCGATGTTTGTGTCGTCGTAGGAGATATCGTAGGAGATGTTCTGCGAAGAACCGTCAGTCTCGAAGCGGAGCTTGATCGGGTCGATATCTTCGTCGATCTGAGAGAGGTCGATAGTGAGGTCACAGTTGAAGTAGCCTTTCTCCTTGTCAACAACGTTGTAGTTGTCAAAGTCGATAGACACCTCATACGTCTTTTCAACGTAATCGTCCTCATCGTAGTCATATGCCTCATCGTAAACGGTGATAGTGATATCGCCGCTGTAGGTCTCCTTCTTGCCCTCTGTAGCCTTGAGCTCGGCAGTGAACACGCACTCGTCGTCCTCGGTCACAGTGAACTCACCGCGGACCTTGTCGCCGTCCTTGCCCATTGCAGCGAAGAGCTCGCCTTCCATCTCGTCGTCCTCATAGAACTCGAGATCGAAGCCTCTGATAACGCCCTTAGCGTCAACGTATGTAGTGAACTTGACCTCAGCGGTGTCCTCATCGGGGTCGAATTCGTCGATGTAGCCGTCGATATCCTCGATAGCCTCATCGAAGAGAGCCTCATAGTCCTCCTCGGAAACGCCGAGCTTGCCGACAGCGATATCGCGGACGGTGTCGTCGTTCTTGAGCTCCTTGAGGTACTTTTTGCAGATCTCAGCGAGATCCTCGCCGTCGAGCTTGACGCTTACCGCAGTATAATCCACGGACATACCCGCGATCTTGACGGTCTCGTCCTTTCTGAGCTTTACGCCGTCCACGGACTCAGTCCAGATACCGACGTAGCGGACGATCATATCCTCGAGCTGCTCGGGAGTGAGACATGACTCAGGGTCCTTGACGATATCCATGAGATTGCTGTAGATCTCGTACTCCTCGTCGTCCATATTGTCATAGAAATAATCTCCGAGCGAAGCGCCGATCCACTTTTCTGTGAGCTCAGGCACGCGGAAGAAGAAGTCCATAGCTCCGAGGTCAGCCGCGTAGTCGAAGGACACAAGGCTGTCGCCGTTGTACTTTGTGAAGAGCGAGCCGCTGAGCTTCTCCTTGCTGTCCGCGGAGGACAGACCCACCTCGAAGGAGCTGAAGTTCTCGATGAGCGACTCGAGAGTGTCGAAATCGTCGTCAGAGCCCTCGTACTCGTCATAGAGCTTGTCGAGAGCGTAGTTCCTGCCGTCCTCGCTTGCGGTGAAGCGGAGCGACATGGATGAGGAAGAGCCGTCCTCGTACTCGCCGAGCATAAGGCGGTACTGGTCAGCGACCTTCTTAGCGAGGTCTTCGGAGTTCTCCTCATAGACCCATGCGTAGTAGTTGGCAGGCTTCATCGTGCGGAGCTTTACCTGATTTTTAACGAACGGGGAGAAGTTGTAGAGCGCGACGCCTCCGCCGACTACAGCAGCAGCTGACACGCCGCTGATAATAGCTATCTTCTTGCCCTTGCCCTTTTTCTTTGTGACATTCTCGACGCCGGAAACGGCATTTGAGAAGTCCGCATTGGCACCGCTGAAGCCGACGCCTGTATTGTTGAAGTTATCCGGCATAAGTAGATCCCTCCTGAGTGATCCGTGCGAGTTTATATTTTTCTGTGCGCGGGAGGCTGCATAGATCTTCCTCGCCGCAAATATAATATTATCACAGAACATAAGAAAAGTCAAGGATTCCCGCGGATTGTTTCACTTTTGTAACCTAACTGTGACTGAATATACCGTGATATTTTACACATAATAGACCCGGAAAGGAGAGTGAGAGAATGAGTGACAGCAAGAACAGCTGCATAAGGTGTACAGTATCGCAGTGCCAGTTCAACATGGTGACGGAGGATTACTGCACACTGCGCAGCATCTCGGTGGGAACGCACGAAGCTGACCCGAAAGTCCCGGAGTGTACGGACTGCAATTCATTTGTAAAGCGGACAGGCTGCTGCGGCTGACGTTTTTCTCAACAGGGGCGGTCTTGCAGGAACGCCGTACCGGCGCCCGCTACATCTCCGCCCCTGAGCGCTTTTCCCTTTGCGTTAGACCGCCGGCGCTGTCCTGCTTGTGCAAAATCAATAAAATCAACAGCATAATACAGTCAAATCGGGAAAAATTTCCGTATTCCCTTGCAAAGCGACGATAATTATAGTATAATTAAAAACGTAGCAAACTCTACAGTCAGGAGGCTGATAAAAATGTTCGATAAGACTATGACTTTCTCCGTCAACGAGGACAAGGAGACAGAGCTCAAGCGTAACCTCACCATAATCTACGACGCCCTCACGCAGAAGGGCTACAATCCGATAAATCAGATAGTAGGTTATATCCTGTCGGAGGACCCGACCTACATAACCACCTACAACAACGCAAGAAGCCTTATCCGTCACATCGACCGTGACGAGCTCCTTCAGGCGCTTGTAAGATCCTATCTCGAGCAGTGAATATACCCGCCGGCGGGCTTCCGGACAAGGAAGAGGCGGCAGGGCGCGAATGAAAAAACAGCGGCAGCAGGAAGGAACATTCCCGGCTGCCGTTTTTTTACACACATAACCCAGCCGCCCTGAGGACATAATGATAAGGCGGAGATATTCCGCAGAAAAGGATATGAGACCTATGGATTTCATCGCTCCTGCGGCGGCAGTACTTGCAGCAGCAACGGTGCCGTGCTGTGCACTTTACGCCGCCGATACCACGACCCGGGGCTACGGACAGGGCACGGCAGTTGACAGCCTGAACCGTCCGGAGGGAGCCGTGCAGTTCAATGAGCAGTACGGAGATCTCGGCGCGTGCGCCCTCTCGGACGACGATAAGCGAATCATCATAACGTTCGATCAGGGCTATGAGAACGGCTATACGGCGGATATCCTTGACACTCTGCGTGAGAAGGATGTCAGCGCGATATTCTTCCTCACCGGAGACTACGCCAAGCGCGAGCCTGAGCTCGTGAAGCGTATGATAGCCGAGGGACACACCCTCGGCAACCACGGGATGACCCACGCGAGCCTTCCGAAACTCTCCGAAACGGAGGCAATGGAGGAGATAATGTCGCTGCACAATTTCGTGCTGAACAATTACGGCTATGAGATGCAGTATTTCAGGTGTCCGTGCGGGGAATACTCCGAGCAGGCGCTGGAGACTGTCCGGAACTGCGGCTACAAGACCGTGTTCTGGAGCTATGCGTATGTTGACTGGAAGACTGACGCCCAGCCCGACCCTGCCGTGAGCCTTGAGAAACTCACGGCGTCGGCGCACGGGGGAGAGATACTTCTCCTGCACTCAGTTTCCGCGGCCAACGCGCAGATACTCGGTGACGTGATAGACTCGTTCCGTGCGCAGGGATATACCGTATAAAGCGAAGGGACGCTCTTTTCCGGAGCGTCCCTCTTTATCATATTTATCCCATTTGAGCCATTATTCGCGGTCAGAGCCTTCCTTCGGAGGCATGGTACCCACAGACTCTATCGTGTCCATAGCGGCAGAGCGGTCTGAGAAATTATACTTCTCCCTGCGCGACGCGTCGTTCTCATGCACGATGACCGTCTCTGTGCTGCCGTCTGAATGTGTGACGGTCTCAGAGCCGTCCGGCGTGTAGAAATTCACGAACTGCATCGGATTGTCGCCGTTGTCCATATACGGGCGATACTTCGAGGGCAGTCCCTTTTTTTCCCTGTTCGCGTCGATGAAGTACTTGACCCATGCCGCGATGAAGGCAGCCGCACCGCTGATTATGTAGTACCATATCCTGTCCATATCCCTGTCTCCGTTTTCCTGTATCAGGCAGATGAATGAAAATTACCCCGAAGCGCCGGAAGTTCCCCAACTCCGGCGCTTTCCTATATCATGCAGATGAGTTCAGTCCGTGTTATTCCCCGATGCTGACCGCCGTCCCGGAGCTCTGCGAGCCGGACGAGCTGTCAAGGTCGTCGAGGTCGATGTTGATGAGAAGACCGTTGCTGTCGCCGCTGGTGACCTTAGGCATAACGCCGTTCCACTTCTGGATCTGCTCATAAGCGATGACCTTCTCGGACAGCGACTCCTCGAGCAGCTTGTTGGCGTCCGCCTGAGCCTGAGCCTCCGTGAGGAGCGCCTCAGCGGTAGCGTTCGCGGCGATCTTCTTCTTTTCAGCCTCAGCATTGGCGATAACGATAGCCTGCTCCTGCTCGGTCTGAGTCTTGAGGAGGTTCTGCTCCGCCACCTGCTTAGCCTCGATAGCCTCGTTGTACTCCGACGAGAAGTCGAAGTTCACGATGTTGAATTTCTCGATGTAGATACCGTAGTCGTTGAGCTTCTCGCTGAGCGCGGTCTTGACCTCATCGCCGACCTCATTGCGCTTGGTGATGAGCTCCTCGGCGGTATACTTAGCCGTCGCGGACTTCATGCACTCCTGCACCACAGGTGTGATGAGAATGGTCTGATACTCCACTCCTACGTTCTTGTACATATCCGCAGACTTGTCAGATACAAGGCGGTAGTTTACCGCGATAGTGCTGCTGACGGTCTGGAGGTCCTTGGAGACCGCCGAAGCGGGAGTCTCATAGACCTGTATCTTGTTGGACATATCCTCCACCTCCTGGATGAAGGGTATCTTGAGGTGGAAGCCCTCGGTGAACGAGGTCTGCGATACCTTGCCGAGCGTGAGCACAACGCCGGTGCTGCCGGCAGGCACTATAGTGAACGAGCTTGCGCAGAGCACGAGTGCGATCGCACCTGCCGCTATCCACTTTACGCCCTTGAAGCTGCTCTTGGGCGAGCCGTCCTTATTGAGTTCTCTTACATTGATAGCCATAGTTATTCCTCCGTACCGCTCCCGTCGGAGTCGTCCTCCCCGGAAGCGGGTGTGTCGTTATCCTTTTCCTTATTTTTGCTGTCTTTAGCCGAGCCGAGCGCTATGCCCGCACCCATGCCGATCGACATCCCCATGCACAATCCGAGGGGAATGCTCCCGAATATGGTCTGACCGATAAGTATTCCCAGCGCAACGCCGAAACACATTCCCAGCACCATATACTGTTCAGCGAAGCTCTCCTTTTTGTCATTGCCTTCGGGACTTGCCTGAGCTTTATCCCTTTTTTCCTTGTCCATAGCCTTAGCCTCACATTTCCTCAAGGATCTCGCCGAGACCCTTTTCCATTTCATTGATAAGGCAGCCGCTGCGGTACGCCATTACCATGACGTACATCGCCCTGCTGAGCTTTTCGTCGTCGGCTATCTCGCGGGAATTGCCCGCGACCTCACGGGAGATTAGCTCCCTTATCTGTTCGGGTCTGAAAGCGCCCTCGTCCTCGGCGGTGAAGATTATCCTGCACAGTATGTTGTACAGCAGGATATCGGCGATGATGTCATCGGACGTATCCTCCACATCGCCGTTGACGTATCTCATCAGCGAGGCGATGTCGTCGAGCTTCATAGCCGGGCGGAGCATATTGATGAGGAGCACCCGGAGCACCTGACGCTCGGAGTACTTCTTGCCCTTGGTCGATGAGACCCAGCCGCGCTTTATCCAGTTCTGAATGGTAGTACCCTCGATGCCGGTGAGCTTTGACAGCTGCGAGAGCGTGAGCCCTCCGGTTGCTTCGAGAACAGGGGAAATGAGCGAAAAAGCGTTCTCCCTTGCCTGCTCGGTGAATTTGATGGTAGTACCTGGTAGCACACGGTTAATAGTCATCATCTCCTCTCTGACGATGATATGATTATATCACAGGTTCATATGAACTTCAAATCCTGTCCGGGGACGTTTTAAAGCTCAAACCGATATTTTTTGAAATTCACCTCACTATTTCTTGCTTTTTCATAGTTTTTCACGCTTATCCGACGCAGGGGACCCGTCCCGGTTATTGCTCTATTGTGTATGGAACGCAGTTCAGAATTGTAAAAAATCACCAAAATTGATGATAATAGAAAAATACTATTGAAAAGCAGGAGAGTTTGTGGTATAATGTTTGTAACCGTAGAACGGGAAAACCGCATAGAAAATCGGAGGGAATAGAAAATGAAGCATATCCAGACAATCAACAAGGCAAATCTCAAGGAGTCCGCTAAGAAGGGCGGCTGCGGCAAGTGCCAGGCTTCGTGCCAGTCTGCCTGCAAGACCTCCTGCACAGTAGCTAATCAGAAGTGCGAGAGATAAGCTGACTGAAAAGCCAATTAGTCTGTTGAGGCGGTGTTTAACGATACTGCCTCAAATTTTTTCTTGATCTAAGAGGAAGATAGATATGATACATAAGTACAAATTAAGAGGGTTCAATATAGTTCTTGACGTAAACAGCGGCGGAGTCCATGTAGTGGACGAGCTCACCTACGACCTCCTCGACAACGTTGAGCCGCCATTCAGCGACGATGTTCCCGAGAAGGTGATGAACAAGCTCTCGAAGGTCTATGACCCCGAGGAGATACGCTCCTGCTACAGCGAGATCATCGAGCTGTATAACGACAAGATACTCTTCTCCGACGACGACTACGAGAAGTACGCCAAGTACTCCGTAGCCTCCCCGGTAAAGGCGATGTGCCTGAATATAGCCCACGACTGCCAGCTCCGGTGCAAGTACTGCTTCGCCTCGACGGGCGATTTCGGCAAGGGACGCAAGCTGATGAGCCTCGAGACCGGCAAGCACGCTATCGACTTCCTCCTCGAGAACTCCGGCGACCGCCCGAACCTCGAGCTCGACTTCTTCGGCGGCGAGCCGCTCATGAACTTCAAAGTCGTGAAGCAGATAGTCGAGTACGCACGCTCGCGCGAGGCTGAGTACAAGAAAAAGTTCCGCTTCACCATAACGACCAACGGTCTGCTCCTCGACGACGAGAAGATAGACTTCATAAATAAAGAGATGTCCAACGTCGTCCTCTCGATCGACGGACGCAAAGAGGTCAACGACTACTTCCGCGTGCTGCCGAACGGACAGGGCTGCTACGACATGATCCTCCCCAAGTACAAGAAGCTCGTGGAGGGACGCGGCGACAAGGAATACTATGTCCGCGGAACGTTCACGAACCGCAACCTCGACTTCTCCAACGACGTTTTCGCGCTGTACGACGCAGGCTTCGACCAGATCTCGATCGAGCCCGTAGTCGGCGAATCCGACGAGTACGCCCTCACGGAGAAGGAGCTTCCCGCAGTATTCAAGGAGTATGAGCGCCTCGCGGACAGGATAATCGAGAACGAGAAGTCGGGAAAGAAGTTCAATTTCTTCCATTTCATGCTCGACCTCGATCAGGGTCCCTGCGCGATAAAGAGACTCCGCGGCTGCGGCTGTGGCAACGACTATGTCGCTATCACTCCCGACGGCGATATCTACCCCTGCCACCAGTTCGTAGGCATCGACGAGTACAAAATGGGCAACATCGACGAGGGCACCTTCAACGAGGAGATGAAGAAGGACTTCGCCGCAGCTCACGTTTACTCCAAGCCGGACTGCCGCAAGTGCTGGGCAAAATTCTATTGCAGCGGCGGCTGCAACGCCAACAATTACCAGTACATGGGCGACATACACAATGCCCACAAGATATCCTGCCAGCTTGAGAAGAAGCGTCTGGAGTGCGCGATAATGCTGAAAGCTCTGCGTCTTTTCGGCGAGCAGAACTGAATCAAAGATGATCTGCGGGGACGCCCTGTAAGAGAGGGCGTCCCCTTTATGCGTAAAAAGATGTAAGGAGTAACTATGCTTGCAAGCCTGACCAATATCAACAAATTCTACAACGGGACACAGGTGCTGGACAGCGTCTCCCTGACGATAGACGAGAGTGACCGTATCGGACTCGTCGGGAACAACGGCTGCGGGAAGTCCACGCTGCTGAAAATACTCACAGGGTCGGTCGAGCCCGACCGCTTCACCGAGCGTGACGGTATCATCTCCCTCGCGGCTAAGACTACTATCGGTTACCTCGAGCAAATGGGCGGACTTGACTCCGAGAGCACGGTCATCGACGAGATGAGGAGCGTTTTTGCACCGATGACCCGCGCGATAGAGCGGCTTCGCGAGATAGAGCTCGAGATAGAGCTCGGCGACAGCTTCCACGCGGACGAATACCAGCAGCTCTCCTCGTGGCTCGAGGCGAACGACGGCTACAACACCGACGTGAAGATACGCATGGTGCTGCGCGGGATGGGTTTCACCGACGAAGAGCTGAAGCGCACTGTCTCAGGCTTCAGCGGCGGCGAAAAGACCCGCCTGTGCATATCGAAGCTGCTCCTTGAGGAGCCTAACCTCCTCATACTCGACGAGCCCACCAACCACCTTGACTTCAAGACGATAATGTGGCTCGAGGACTACCTCCGCACCTACAAGGGCGCAGTCCTCATCGTATCGCACGACCGCTTCTTCCTCGACCGCCTCTGCACCTCGATATGCGAGATCGAGCGCGGCACATTGACCCGCTACCGCGGCAACTACACGGCTTTCGTCCGCCAGCGCGAGGAGAACGACGCACGCCGCCGCAAGGAATACGATATGCAGCAGAAGCAGATAGCCAAGCTCGAGGATTACGTCGCGAAGAACCTCGTCCGCGCGTCCACGACCAAAATGGCGCAGAGCAAGCGTAAGCAGCTCGAGAAAATGGAGCGTATCGAGAAGCCCACCCACGACACAAAGTTCGCGAAGATCAGCTTCACATACGCCGTTGAGCCGCCTCTGGACGTCCTGAAGGTAAAGGACATCGACATCTCGGTCGGGGAGGGGAGCTCCCGCAAAACACTCGTGGAGAACGTCAGCTTCGATGTCCGCCGCGGCGAGAAAATAGGCATAATCGGCGACAACGGCATAGGCAAGTCCACCCTGCTGCGCATCATACAGGAAAAGCTTCCGCACAAGGGCACAGTCCGCTGGAACAGCAATATAAAGATATCCTACTTCGAGCAGGAGAGCGCGAACCTCAACCGCGAGCTCACCGTCATGGAGGAGCTGCACAGCCGCTGTCCGTCAATGTCGGAGCTGGAGGTGCGCAGTCTGCTCGCACAGGTGAGACTGGTCGGGGAGAACGTCTTCAAGGAGACCGGCGTCATCAGCGGCGGTGAGCGAGCTAAGCTCTGCTTTGCGATAATGATGCAGGAGCACGGCAACGTGCTGATCCTCGACGAGCCCACGAACCACCTCGACCTCAGCTCCAAGGAGGCGATAGAGGAGGCACTGTCGGAGTACACCGGCACGGTGATATTCGTCAGCCACGACCGCTACCTCCTGAGCCGCATCGCAGACCGCCTGATAGAGCTGACTGACGGCGGCTGCCGTCTGCACGACTACGGCTTCAATAAGTACCTCGATGTACTGCGCGACGAGCAGGCGGAGGAGAAGCGTGCCGCCGACGCGGAGAAATTCGCGAAGGCAGCGGAAGCGGCGAAGGACAAAGCAGCAAAGAGCTACCGCAGCAAGCAGCAGCGCAGTGCCGACGCCGCCCGCAAGAACGAAATGCGCCGCCTCGAGAACGAGATCGACGAAATGCAGAAGCAGATCGACGCACTGACCGAGGAGATCAGCCGCGAGGAGGTCTACTCTGACTACGAGCTGATGAGCGCGAAGTGCGCGGAGATAGACTCCCTCAAACAGCGCATCGACGACGATTTCGAGAAGCTGATAGAGCTGGACACATAAGCCGAAATAATAAAGAATAACGAATAAATAATAAATAAAAATTAAGGTATCGACCTCCGGTCGATGATATTTAAATCATCGCCGCAGGCGATACCTTTTTTATTCACCATAATCTATTATTATTCCCCGCAGTCTTTTTCAGCAGGAACATTCTCCCGCTGAACGGCGGGATAT
Source organism: Ruminococcus sp. (assembly GCA_017443395.1). GTDB lineage: Bacteria > Bacillota > Clostridia > Oscillospirales > Ruminococcaceae > Ruminococcus. The sequence goes on from JAFRXR010000027.1 coordinate 13,620, forward strand.
CCATGATCATCTGCGCTCCCTCGTACCTGAATCTCGTACTGCCGTGGGGAGTGCTCCCGCTGTAGAGCTGATCGTCCGAATCGAGCAGCAGCTCCACCTCGTACCCTTCCCCGACCGTGACCGAATACCCCCCTTGGAACCAGTCCGAGAGGTTCAGCACAGCGAGGATATCGCCGTCCGCGCTCTTTCTGCGTATCGCGTAGACGCACCTTGCCGCCGACCTGCAGTCCTCCCACATGAAGTTGGTCGGGTCGTAGTCGTAGTGCAGGGCGGTGTGCGTCAGATAGATCCTGTTCAGCGCCCTGACGTACTCCCGGAAGCTGTCGTGCATAGGGAATCTCAGCATATCCCAGTCCTGCTCTCGCTTCTCGTCCCACTCACGCAGCTGAGCAATCTCATTTCCCATAAAATTGAGCTTTTTGCCGGGGTGCGCGATCATGTACATATACAGCGCCCTCGCCTGCGGGAACTTCTCCGGATACTGCCCGTTCATCTTCTGCGCGACAGTCGCCTTGCCGTGGACTACCTCGTCGTGCGAGAGCGGGAGGATATACTTCTCGTTGTAGAAATAGAGCATGGAGAAGGTGAGCTTGTGGTAGTCGCGGGTGCGGTACATCGGGGCGCTCCGGAAATAATCGAGCGTGTCGTGCATCCACCCGAGATCCCATTTGTAGTCGAAACCAAGGCCTCCGTCGAACACCGGCGCAGTGACCTTCGGGTGCGCTGAGGAATCCTCAGCCGCGATTATCGCGGAGGGGTGACGCGCCTTTAGCCCGCAGTTCATCTCCTTGAGGAATTCGATGGCGTAGCGGTTCTCGCCGCGCCATTCCTGACCCTGCCAGTAGATCATATTGCGTATCGCGTCCATGCGCAGACCGTCAATGTGGTACTCTGTCAGCCAGTAATTCGCCGCAGACTGTATGAACGAGCGCACCTCGCCCCGTGAGTGCATGAAGTTGCGGCTGCCCCACTCATTGTAGCCGGCCTCGTCGTCCTCGAATTCATAGAGCTTGGTGCCGTCGTACTCGGTGAGCGCATAGTGGTCGACAGCGAAATGCACGGGCACGAAGTCCGCGATGACGCCTATCCCGGCTCTGTGGCACTTGTCCACGAACTCCATGAGCTGCTTCGGAGTGCCGTACCTTGCAGTCGGCGCGAAGAAGCCCGTAGTCTGATATCCCCACGATTCATCGCTGGGGTGCTCGCCGAGCGGCATGAGCTCGATGAAATTGTACCCGCACTCCAGTACATACTCAATGAGCATATCCGCTATCTCGGAGTAGTTATACCACTTCTCGTATTCGAGTATCTCCGCGGGGTCAGTGAGTGCCGGCTCAGCAGCGCCCTCGGTCTTGTCGTGGTAGACCTTGCCCGGCTTGCGCTTCCACGAGCCGAGGTGGACCTCATAGATGTTCATGGGCTTGTCGCGGCAGTCAGTGCGCTGTGCGAGCCACTCCTGATCGGAGAACTGAAACCCCGTGATATCGCGCACCACCGAGCACGTCCCGGGACGCAGCTCCATACCGAAGCCGTAGGGGTCGCAGTGGTCTATGAACCCGCCGTTTTTATCGTATATACGGTACTTGTACCGCATACCCTCCTTCGCCTCAGGACACAGCAGCTCGTAGAACTTCCCGTCCGTGCCGCGCTCCATGGGGATATCCTCCCACCCGCTGAGATCTCCCACCAGCGAGACCTTTGAAGCGTTAGGCGCGTATGTACGGAACAGCACGCCGTCCTTGACGATGTGTGCTCCCATATATTCGTAGGCATCGAAAGCCTCGCCCCTGTAAAAGTCGTAGATGTTCATGATGTCACCTCTCAGCTGTAGTTCTTGGCGCTCCTGAAATCGACCGCTCCGCTGAACGGGTCGTAGTATATCTCCTCGTTGTCCTTCTGCGCCACGAGGTACGATGTGCGGTAGAACAGCGGAATAAAGCCGTATCCGCCGATTATGGACTGCTCCGCGGCAGTCACTGTATCCACCAGCCCCGAGGCTGTGGTGCATTTCATGATATCCTTCAGGAACTCCGCCCCGCCGGCGGCATTTTTCAGACAGTCGTTCTTGGTGAATTCGTTCATCACAGCAGCCGCATCACAGAAGTCTCCGCTGAGCGGGTACAGCGCGATAGTGTAGTCGCCGGACTCAATGCGCTCATAGAATTCCTCCTCGGTGACGTTATCGATGCCGATGTAGCACCCGAGCGTCTCCTGCCACTGCTGCGAAACGCTTCGCAGGTAGCCGGCGTCCGCGGTATCGCCGCACACGAGGATCTTCATGTCCATGATCGACTGCGTCCCGAGCTCAGTCTTAGCCTGTTCGTAGAGCGTCTTTGCAGTCTCGGGGTCGTACTGCGCGAACTGCTGCTCCGAGGAGAGCTCGCGGTAGCTTCGCCCGAGTATCTTCACAGCGGGCGGGACTATCCCGTAAGCAGGCGCGATGTCCTTGCTGCCGGAAGCGATAGCCTCCCTGTCGAGCGCGAGCGCGAGAGCCTGACGCAGCGTCGCGTTCGCGAAATACTTATCAGCCGGATTGAAAACGAACCCCAGCGTCGTGCCCTGTACGCCTGTGACAGCGTAGTGCTTGCCGTCGTAAGCGGAGCTTGACAGCGTCGTGAAGCAGTCTATAGTCTCGTCCTTGAACAGCGCGCGGATATCCTCCTCATTCTGCTCGATGAAGAAGCTGAGATACGACGGGCACACCTCGTAGCTCTCATTGACATTCGCCTCGTTGCGCCGCATATAGAGGATATTGTTGACGCCGTAGGGGTCGTAGAACCATGTCCTGACGTAGAACGCCCCGTTTGACATCACCGAGCGGTCGTCGAGCCCGTACCTGCCCTTAGTCGACTCAAAGAACTCCTTGTTGCACGGCGAAGCAGCCGGCAGCGCGAGCAGCCCGAGGAACTCCGCGGAGGGGTACTCGAGCGTGAATTCGACGGAATAGTCCCCGATCGCGCGTACTCCTATGCTCTCGGGGGTCTGAATACCGGCGAGGGAATCCGTCCCGCCCTTTATGCAGGTGTAGTACTGCGAATACGGCGACTTCATCTTCGGGTCGAGCAGACGCCTGAACGCGAACACGTAGTCGTCCGCCTTAACGGGGAAGCACTCGTCCTCGCCGATGACATCGTCCCCGTTCTCATCGAAGAACCAGAAGTTGTCCTCGCGCAGCTTGAAGGTATAGACTGTCCCGTCCGCGGACACGGTATAGCTCTCGGCGTTGCAGCACGAGATGTTTCCGGCTGCGTCCTCGGTTACGAGCCCGCTGTAGAGGTTCTTGATGACGGTCGCGGAGGCATCGTCCGACGCGAACTGCGGGTCGAGGCTCGCGGGGTTGCCGAGCAGGGGAGCGTTATACAGGTGATTGAGGCCGTCCCCTCTGTCGGTATTGCCGCATGAGGTCAGCGCGGCAGCGAGCATGGCTGCGCTGACGATTATCGGAAGTATTTTCAATTTCTATCTTTGTCTCCTGTCATGATGTGCTGAAAAAGAGCCGGGGATCACTCCGCAGCTCTTTTAGTGGATGTTCAGTTCATGGTGACGGTCACGATGAAGCCGTCAACGTTGTTGCCGGAGAGGGTGTAGGACTTGTTCGACGGAACAGGAACGTCCGTGGAGCCCTCGCCTGCGGGAACGAAGTACACATAATATACTGTGCTGCCCGAGGTTATCTCAAGCGGAGCATTTATATTATATGACCTGAGGAGCTCGATATACTCCTCGAGGCAGAGACCGTTCTGACGCATATAGACCGCGTGCGGGATACCGACATAGCGGTAGGTCTGAGTCCTTGCCGGCTCGCCGGTGATAGCCTCCTTGCCCTCCGGGAACCTTACGACAAAGCCGTACTCAGCGGCGTGCTCGTCTATCCACGAATAAACGCCTGTAGGCGAGTAGTAGCCCGAGCTTGCGTCCTTGGGGAAGACGCCCATATCGAACGAACGGGCGGTATGGTAGTCGGTGCAGCCGCCTCTGAAGGCAGACTGACCAGTGTTGTACTTATCCTCCTGCTCCTCGAGGGTGCGGTAGCCGCCGATTATCCAGATATCGTTATTGGACTGCGCAAGATAGAAGTTCTGCATGAGCGAATTGAGCTGCGTGAGAGCGTCCCTGTCGAGCTTGATAACGTTATCTGCGACGCCGTAGTACTCGCTGAGTATATTATCGTGGAGTGTAACGAGGTCTACGTCATAGACGGGGAACTTGTACTCATGGAGCGCATTTACGAGCACGAGGTCACCGGAGAATATCTCCGAGTGGTCGTGGGATTCTGTCACATACTCAGCCTGAGTGGTGACAGCAGCCTCGGGAGAGCCGGTGATGACGGGGCTCGCGCCGGAGGTATCGAGGTTGTCCACTATAGTGGGATTTGTGGTATCTGAGGCTTTGGTCTTGGCATTGTCATCGCCTGCGCTGCCGTCCTTCTTATTGGAGCAGCCCTTCATGCAGGACGAGATTATCACAACGAGAACGATCAGAACAAGCACCACAGCAACGATACGGTCGTATCTGACCTTATAGCGTCTGCGCGAGCGCTGACGCTGACGTCTGCGGCTTCCCTGACTTTCGTAATTACTCAAAAGCGGATCTCTCCTTAATCAATATTCCTTGCTATTATAACACATTAAAAGAGAAATGTAAAGCATTTTTTGGATATTTCACAAATAAAACTTCATTTTCTTGTCGGATCTGTCTTAAATGAACCTCTCGTTCCGGGAGCCGCCCAGAGGGTCGTCCCCGCGGGAGCTGTTGTCAATATAATAAAAAAACCGGGATTTTATTTCAAAATTCCGGCAGTTTCTCTAAATCGTTCCCGAACCCCTTGACACAGGCTCGGAATAGTATTATAATAATATAATGTATCAATATGGGATATTGTCCCTGTTATCATGTTATTATATCACACTGAAAGGCCATTGTCAATAGCTTTTTGAAATTTTTTCGCAGTGTGATACGCAACGCCAACTATCAGCCAAAAGCTGAAAAATAAGAGGAGGTTCCGCCTATGGTGAAGGTTACACCTAAGCAGCTGGGAAAAAACGTCAGAATGAGTTTCGGTAAGATCACCGAACCGCTCGAAATGCCGAACCTTATCGAGGTACAGAAGAACTCGTACCAGTGGTTCAAGGAGGAGGGTCTGCGCGAGGTATTCCGCGACATGACCGCCATCACTGACTACAACGGCAATCTCGTCCTCAATTTCAAGGACTACAGATTCGACGAGACTCCCAAGTACACCCTTGCAGAATGCAAGTCCAGAGGAGCTACCTATCAGGTAGCGATGCGCGCAACAGCGACTCTCTGCAACAAGGAGACAGGCGCTGTAAGCGAGAGCGAGATCTACATGGGCGACTTCCCGCTCATGACCGACAGCGGAACCTTCGTTATCAACGGCGCTGAGCGTGTCATCGTATCTCAGCTCGTTCGTTCTCCGGGCGTATACTATGCCTTCGAGAAGGACAAGACCGGTAAGGATCTGTTCAGCACGACAGTTATCCCGAACCGCGGCGCATGGCTCGAGTACGAGATGGACTCCAATGACGTCGTATACGTCCGTATCGACAAGAACAGAAAGATCCCGATCACGACCTTCATCAGAGCTCTCGGCATCGGTACAGACGACGAGATCTATGAGCTCTTCGGCGCTGACGACCGCCTCAAGCAGACTATCCTCCAGAAGGATCAGACCAAGAACAACTCCGACGCCCTCATCGACGTCTACAAGAAGCTCCGCCCCGGCGAGCCTCCCACAGTAGAGAGCGCGGTGACTCACCTCAACAACCTCTTCTTCGATGCAAAGAGATATGACCTCTGCCGCTTCGGAAGATACAAGTACAATAAGAAGCTCGGCATAGCCTCCCGTCTTGCGGGACGCACCCTTGCAGAGCCCGTCATCAACCCCATGACCGGTGAGATCATGGCTGACGCCGGCGACACCCTCACCTACGACAGAGCCTGCGAGATCGAGCAGGCAGGCGTATACTACGCATTCGTAAACGTCGAGGCAAAGGAGTACATCACCAACGAGCGCGGCGAGACCTCCGTCCAGATGGTAGACAAGATCGCCAAGATCATCGGCAACGGCATGGTAGACATCAAGGGCTACGTTGACTTCGACACCGAAAAGTACGGCATCAACGAGAAGGTATCCTTCAAGGTGCTCCGCGAGATTCTCGAGACCTCCGCAGACGCAGACGAGCTCGAGGAGAACATCAAGAAGCGCGCAGACGAGCTCGTCCCCAAGCACATAATCCTCGACGACATCTTCGCGACTATCAGCTACTTCCTCAACCTCTGCGAGGGCGTGGGAACCGTTGACGATATCGACCACCTCGGCAACAGACGTATCCGCTCTGTCGGCGAGCTTCTCCAGAACCAGTTCCGCATCGGCTATGCCCGCATGGAGCGCGGTATCCGTGAGAGAATGAATATCCAGACTCAGGACGTGAACACCCTCACGCCCCAGACTCTCATCAATATCAGACCTATCTCCTCGGCAATGAAGGAATTCTTCTGCTCCTCGCCGCTGTCGCAGTTCATGGATCAGAACAACCCGCTCGCCGAGCTGACCCACAAGAGACGTCTCTCCGCTCTCGGACCCGGAGGTCTCTCCCGTGACCGCGCCGGATTCGAGGTCCGCGACGTTCACTACAGCCACTACGGAAGAATGTGTCCTATCGAGACCCCTGAAGGTCCTAACATCGGACTCATCTCCTACCTCGCGACCTTCGCGAGGATCAACGAGTACGGCTTCATCGAGGCTCCGTACAGACGTGTTGACAAGACTACCGGCGTTGTCACCGACGAGGTCATATACATGACCGCCGACGTTGAGGATAACTACATCGTCGCTCAGGCTAACGAGCCTCTCACAGAGGACAACAAGCTCGCAAGGAACCGTGTAAACGCCCGCTACCGTGAGCAGATCCTCGAGATCGAGCGCGAGAAGGTAGACTTCATGGATGTTTCGCCTAAGATGGTCGTTTCCGTCGCTACCTCGATGATCCCCTTCCTCGAGAACGATGACGCGAACCGTGCTCTCATGGGCTCGAACATGCAGAGACAGGCAGTACCGCTCCTCAAGACCGAGCGCCCGTTCGTCGGCACCGGCATGGAGTACAAGGCAGCCGTTGACTCCGGCGTATGCGTAGTTTCCGACTATGACGGAAAGATAACCTACGTTGACGCCGACAAGATACACATGATAGATTCCGAGGGTATCGAGCACAAGTACGAGCTCATCAAGTTCAAGCGCTCGAACCAGGGTACCTGCGTCAACCAGAGACCTATCGTCACAGCAGGCGAGGAGGTCAAGAAGGGACAGGTGCTCGCAGACGGTCCTGCTACGGCAGACGGCGAGATCTCGCTCGGAAAGAACGCCCTCATCGGCTTCATGACATGGGAGGGCTACAACTACGAGGACGCCGTTCTTCTTAACGAGCGTCTCGTAAGAGAAGACGTATTCACCTCCGTCCACATCGAGGAGTACGAGATCGAGTGCCGTGACACCAAGCTCGGACCCGAGGAGATCACCCGCGATATCCCTAACGTCGGCGACGACGCCCTCGCGAACCTCGACGAGAACGGTATCATACGCATCGGCTCCGAGGTCAACTCCGGCGATATCCTCGTCGGAAAGGTGACCCCCAAGGGCGAGACCGAGCTCACCGCAGAGGAGAGGCTCCTCCGCGCTATCTTCGGCGAGAAGGCACGCGAGGTCCGCGACAACTCCCTCAAGGTGCCGCACGGCGAGTCCGGCGTCATCGTTGACGTAAAGGTATTCACCCGCGAGAACTGCGACGAGCTCTCCGCAGGCGTAAATATGCGTGTCATCTGCTACATCGCCCAGAAGCGCAAGATCACTGTCGGCGATAAGATGGCGGGACGCCACGGAAACAAGGGCGTTGTATCGCGCATACTCCCTGAGGAGGATATGCCCTTCCTCCCGGACGGCACACCGCTCGACATCGTGCTCAACCCGCTCGGCGTTCCTTCACGAATGAACATCGGACAGGTGCTCGAGGTACACCTCGGCATGGCGTGCAAGGCACTCGGCTGGCACATCATGACCCCTGTATTCGACGGCGCACACGAGGACGATATCCGCGAG
>JAFRXR010000189.1 GCA_017443395.1 Ruminococcus sp.
AAATGAGCAAGGAGCAGCTTGCTACCCGTATCCTCTCCACTGAGGCACTGGTAGAGTCCAGCAGCCTGCGAAACGGCAGGATAAATACCGACGAATGGTCACGTCTGGCTACAAGTGCGGCTTATCTGGGTTCGCTGCCCCTTTATATTGATGATACGTCATCTATCACCGTTCAGCAGATGAAGGCGAAGCTCCGCCGTGTGAAGAATCTGGGACTTGTTATCATCGACTACCTACAGCTTATGGACTCAACCTCCAAGTCCGACAACCGTGTTGTCATCATCTCGGAGATCACCCGTCAGCTTAAAGTCATGGCGAAGGAACTGAATGTCCCGGTAATTCTCCTGTCACAGCTTTCCCGTGCGGTGGAGAGCCGTACCGACAAGCGACCTATGCTCTCAGACCTCCGTGAATCGGGCTCTATCGAGCAGGATGCTGACATCGTGCTGTTCCTCTACCGCGATGCCTACTACAACAAGGAGAGCCAGCGACAGAACATTTCCGAGTGTATCGTCGCGAAGAACCGTCACGGTGAGACCGGCTCCGTCGAGCTCGTCTGGAACGGACAGTACACCCGCTTCACCAACCCGGACTACAGCGACGCCCCGGAGGGCTGATCATGCTTCAGAAGATTCTCGGTCATATCAGACGCTGCGGGCTCATCGCGGAGGGCGACAGCGTCGTGTGCGGACTTTCAGGCGGCGCGGACAGCGTTTGTCTGCTCCTTGTGCTGAGTGAGCTGAGCGGCGAACTCGGTATCACAGTCAGCGCACTGCACGTCAATCACAATCTGCGCGGCAGCGAGAGCGACCGCGATGAGGAGTTCTGCCGTGAGCTGTGTGAGCGGCTTAACGTGCCGTTCACTGCTGTGTCCTGCGATGTTTCCGGCTATGCGGCTGAGAATTCGCTGTCCACGGAGGGCGCTGCACGGCAGCTGCGTTATCAGGCTTTCGCTGACAATTCCGCGGGGAAAAAGGTCGCGACTGCTCACAATGCCAACGACAACCTCGAGACTATGCTCCTGAACCTCGCGAGAGGGACGGCTCTGAAAGGTCTCGCGGGGATCCCGCCTGTGCGCGGGAATATAGTCCGTCCCCTGCTGACGGTCACGCGGGAGGAGATAGAAGAATTCCTTTCCGAGCGCAGGCAGACTTATGTCACGGACAGCACGAATCTCTCCGACGACTACACCCGCAACATGATACGGCACCGCATAATGCCGCTCATGAAGGAGATAAATCCCTCCGTCGTTTCGACAGCGGTCGGCATGGCGGAGGCTCTGCGCAGCGAGGACAGCTTCATCGGGGAAGCAGTGGACAACACCCTTGCTCAGTGCAGGAGCGGCGATAAGCTCATCGGACTTGCCGGGTACCCTGAGGTCGTGCGGCGAAGGTGCATCGCAAGGCTTCTCAGCGGGAGCTCAGTCCCCTACTCCGGCGACAGGCTCCGTGCCGCGGACGCTCTGCTGCTGTCCGGCGGCAAGCTGAACGTTGCCGGAGACAGATATCTCATCGCGGAGAACGGCTCGATCGAGCTGCGGACCATTCCTGAGAGAAATGACCATCAGGAGCTGAGTGTCCCCATGCAGATCGGCGCGAACCGGTTATTTGCGTCGCGGGAGCTGATCTGCGAGATCGTTAATTGTGATGATTTGAAGAAATTTGAAGATGTTCACGGAAAATTAACATTTTTACTGCTCGATTATGATAAAATAAGAGGCAGAGCGACTGTGCGGAACCGGCGCTACGGCGACCGGATACGTCTTTCGGGACGCGGGTTCACGTCGTCAGTCAAGAAGCTCATAAATGAAAAGATCCCCGTATCTGCGCGCACAGAGCTGCACTTCATTGAGGACGATGAGGGCCTCATCTGTGCGGAGGGTATCGGTATCGCGCAGCGTGTGGCGCCAGACGGCTCGACCCGGAGGCTCCTTGCGGTATATGTGCGCGAGGTTTGAGATGGAGCTGCGCCTGAATGGCGGATCATCGGCTCACACTACAGAATGGAGTGGATATTTTGACACCTAAAAAGAACAGAGGCGTTTTCACTTATATCATGATGATAATCATCGCGATATTCTGCATCTATTTCATCAGCTCGCGGCTCTCCGCAGGCGCGGACAGGACGGAATACGCCTCGGTCATCAGTCATTTCGACAACTTCGAGGTGCAGTACTACGAGCTTGATCTCGGTACCGGAGAGCTGACCTATCAGCTACGCGACAGCGAGGAAAAGATCACCTATGAGGTCCCGAATGTCAGCATTTTCCTCGATGACACTGAGGATTACCGTCAGAACTACAACGAAAGGTACCCCGATGAGCCGCTGAAGCAGGACTACATCAAGATCACCGACAGGACATGGCTCTACTCGCTTATCCCGGTCATACTCACGGTGCTGCTCGGTATCTTCATCCTCTACTTTATGATGAAGCAGAGCGGCGGCGGCGGTACGTATACCTCGTTCGGCAAGGCGAACCTCAAGAATGCTGCGAACGGCAGAAAGGCGACCTTCGAGGACGTCGCCGGCGCAGAGGAGGAAAAACAGGAGCTCCAGGAGATAGTCGACTTTCTGAAGCACCCGAACAAGTATACTTCGATCGGCGCGAAGGTGCCGAAGGGCGTACTGCTGCTCGGACCTCCCGGTACGGGTAAGACCCTCCTTGCGAGAGCTGTAGCCGGCGAGGCTGGCTGTCCATTCTTCCCTATCTCCGGCTCAGACTTCGTTGAGATGTTCGTCGGCGTGGGTGCTTCGCGAGTGAGAGACCTCTTTGAACAGGCGAAAAAGCACGCTCCGGCTATAATCTTCATCGACGAGATCGACGCTGTCGGACGTCACCGCGGCGCAGGTCTCGGAGGCGGTCACGACGAGCGCGAGCAGACCCTAAACCAGCTCCTCGTCGAGATGGACGGCTTCGGCGCGAACGAGGGCGTCATTATCATCGCCGCGACCAACCGTCCCGACATTCTCGATCCGGCGCTGCTGCGCCCGGGTCGTTTCGACCGGCAGGTGACGGTCGGTTACCCCGACATCAAGGGACGCGAAGCAATCCTCAAAGTGCATGCCAAAGGAAAGCCCCTCGCTGCGGATGTGCATCTCGACGTGATCGCGCAGACCACGGCGGGCTTTACGGGCGCGGACCTTGAAAATCTGCTGAACGAAGCGGCGCTGTTGGCGGCGCGCAGCAACAAAAAAGCCATCACGATGCGCGAGATCGAGGAAGCGACGATCAAGGTCGTCGTCGGCACCGAAAAGAAGTCCAAAAAGATCAGCGACAAGGAAAAGAAACTGACCGCGTACCACGAGGCGGGGCACGCCGTCGCCACGTTCTGTTTGGAAAGTCAGGATCCCGTGCGGCAGATTTCGATCATTCCGCGCGGCATGGCGGGCGGCTTTACGATGTCCGTCCCGACCGAGG
>JAFRXR010000190.1 GCA_017443395.1 Ruminococcus sp.
AGAGTGAGCGAGCGGAGCAAGCGGCAACGTGTCCGCCAGCGCGGGCTCCGCGTAAGGATTGACTTTTGCGGCGGGGTAGGGTATAATATAACAAATATGCGGTGACAGGAGGCGCTGTCTCACGCATAAGAAAAGGAGTTTTTTTTATGAACGTTATCACACCTAAGTTCCCTCAGATGCTGCACGGCGGTGACTACGACCCCGAGCAGTGGCTCGGCTATCCGGACGTGCTCGAAAACGACATCACCCTCATGAAACAGGCGCACATCAACTGCGTCAGCCTCGGTATCTTCGCGTGGTCCCGGCTCGAGCCCGAGGAGGGCTGCTTCGACTTCGGCTGGCTCGATGATATCATCGACAGGCTCTGGAAAGCGGGCATTTACGTTGACCTCGCAACGCCCTCCGGGGCGCGTCCGCACTGGCTCGCGGACAAGTATCCCGAGGTGCTGCGCGTCTGGGAGGACGGTTCGCGGGCTATGTTCGGCGGAAGACACAACCACTGCTTCACGTCGCCGGCGTACCGCGAAAGGGTCCGCATTATCGACACTGAGCTCGCTGAGCACTATGCCTCGCACCCGGCTGTTATCATGTGGCATATCTCCAACGAGTTCAGCGGGGACTGCCGTTGCCCGATGTGCAGGGAGGCATTCCGTGAGTTCCTGCGCGGGAAATACGGTACGCTCGACAGGCTCAACCACGAGTGGTGGGCGCATTTCTGGTCGCATACATATACCTCGTGGGAGCAGATAGAGCCGCCCTCGTACAAGGGTGAGACGGCTGTTCACGGGCTTGATCTCGACTGGAAAAGGTTCGTCACTCATCAGACGGCGGACTTCATGAAGGCGGAGATAGCTGCTGTAAAGGACGCTGCGCCTGAGATACCTGTGACCGCGAATTTCATGGGAATGTACTTCGACGGGCTCGATTATTTTGAGCTCGGTGAGGAGCTCGATGTCATCTCGTGGGACAGCTATCCCGAGTGGCACGCGCCGTGCGGGAACGAGGTCATTGCGATGAACGACAGCCTGTCCCACGACATGATGAGGTCGATAAAGGGGAAGCCCTTCCTGCTTATGGAGTGTACGCCCTCGACGACGAACTGGAGGGGCATTTCCAAGCTGAAAAAGCCCGGAATGCACAGGCTCGCGATACTCAATGCGATCGCGCACGGGTCGGATTCAGCGATGTACTTCCAGATACGTCAGAGCCGCGGCAGTGCTGAGAAGTTCCACTCGGCGGTCATCTCGCACACGGGGACGTCCGATACGAGGACGTTCCGCGAGGTCACTGAGGTAGGGGAGATGCTCGAAAAGCTCACCGGGCGTATCTATGGCTCCTCAACTCCTGCGGAGGCGGCTATCATCTACGAGCCGCAGAGCAAGTGGGCTCTCGATAAGGCTCAGGGGCCGCGCAATGCCGGTCTGGACTATTTCGACGCCATTCAGCGGTGCTACCACTACTTCTGGGCGAACGGGATAAATGTGGATATCGTGAACGAAAATGCCGATATCTCGCGGTACAAGCTGGTCGTGCTGCCTATGCTCTACCTCTGGCGGGACGGCTTCAGCGACAGGCTGAGGGAGTTCGTGAGGAGCGGCGGTACGCTCATCTCTACGGTGTTCAGCGGTATCGTCGGGGAGAACGATCTCTGCTTCCTCGGCGAGGCGACTGAGGAGAAGCTGTCCGATGTCATGGGGTACTGGGTCGAGGAGACTGATTCGCTCTATGACGGCGAGGCGAATTCGATGGTCTACAATGGTCGGGAGTTTGAGCTCACGGAGCTGTGCGAGGTCATACGTCCGACGACCTGCGAGGTGCTTGCGGTGTACGGCAGGGATTTCTACAAGGGAAAGCCGGTCGTGACGGCGAACCGCTTCGGCAGCGGTATGGCTTACCACGCTGCGGCGAACGCTCCGCGGGAGTTCTTCGACGTCTTTATCGGAGATGTCGCTCCGGGGCTGAAGCGTGCGCTCGATACCGATATCCCCACGGGGGTGAATGTCACGCTCAGGCAGGGCGGGGACGGCACGGACTATATCTTCGTGCAGAATTTCCTCGATACTGAGCAGACGGTCACGCTCGGCGGGACCTATACGGATATACTGTCCGGCAGGAGCTGCTCCGGCAAGATCACTCTTGAGGGCTGCGGTGCGGCGGTGCTCGTGAAGGAACAAAGGATATAAGATGTGGAAAAGCTCCCGAAAGCGCGGTCTTTCGGGAGCTTTTTGCGGAATGATATATTGATTCGGCTCGTCTTTTCTGCGGCAGATCTCAACGATCTTTCTAAGGTGTATTCTATCTGACTTTCAGGAAAAACAAAAAACTCCCGAAAACGTCTGTTTTTCGGGAGTTATCTGTCTGGACATAACTAAATAGATGACATATGTAAAACGGCTATTTTACGCTGTAATCACTTATTATTGGTCATAATGATGATCAATAATCGCTCTCAGGTTATCATAGATAAATGTCTGTGCCTGAACCGAATACAGATTCAGATAATAATCATATCCTTTCTTACTTGTTTTTAGGCATGAAGTGATACCGATATTTTCACCCTCACTTGTTGCAATGCGATGACCATCAGCGTTTTTGGTCATCATACCAATGCTCTCCAGCCAGTCGTTTATCCATACCGCCTGAAACTTCTTGGTCTCATTTCCTGCAATAATGCGGTTTATCTCGTTGGCAATATCGCTGACCTTACATTCTCCGTTGTTGAGCTGCAGCTGAGCAAGTTGATCGTCGCTGATAAATACACGTCTGCGCCGCGACTTTTCGGGAGTTTCAGTCCTGTTCTCAAAAGCTTCTAACTCCCAGCCAAGAACGCGGGAAATATACTCGAAGCAAGCGATAACGCGGCTGTCGCGAACAATATCATCTTCATGTACACGCATACCAGAATTAGGGTCAACTCCGACCGATAGCTTGTCCATATACAGCTTTGCACGTTTCAGTTTATCTATTTCATTCATTTATTTTCGCCTCTTTCCAAAGTAGTCGATAAGTACGCTCTTGATGAAATTATATCTGCGGGCGTATGAATTTTCAACGCGGATAAGCTCAAAGCCGTGGTCGCGGCATATCTTGTTTTTCTTGCGGTCACGTTCACGGACTATCTCGCTCTCGATATGCTCCTTGCCGTCAAGCTCGATAGCAAGCACGGGCATTTTTCGGTTGCTGTAATCGCGCTGGTAAATGACAAAATCAAAGCGTCCCGTATAGAACAAGTCTGAACATGAAGGATTGTCCATAAACACCTGAGATATCGCTACCTCGCGTTCAACGCTGCATCTGCCTTCATTCAGCAGGATATTGTCAAGGGCGTGATTGAGATTTTGCAGGAAAGCTTCTTCAGTCTCGGTGCTGTAAGGCTTGATACCAAGAGCGCGAGAGGAAACGTCCTTAGGAGTGACCTCAGTCCTGCCATTGCTGGCAACATAATTCACAAGCTCATATATATCGTCGGGAGAATCGGGATCGTGTAACCTTTCAAGTTCCTTTTTACTCGAAATAACTATAAGCTGTTCCTTCGCTCTGGATACCGCAACATTAACAAGTTCGCGATTATTTTTCAGCCATTCATATGTCTTAGGATTGGTTTTGTCTGTGAGCGCAAGCGAAAAGAGTATAATATCCTTTTCATCGCCCTGAAAAGCGTGAACAGTTCCGCAAGTAACGTTATCAAGTTTAGCTTCGTGAAGAGCTTTCTGTATGCAGTCACGCTGATTGTCAAACGGCGTGATAATACCGATAGACTTGTCCTTATTCATCTTGACGAACTGAACTATCTTCTCGGCTTCGGCTGGAGCCGTGTTCTTGTAATCTGTCGTATTGTACTGTATATCGCTGAAAATCAGTGGGGTTTCTGACTTGTCGCCTGTTTTGATTTTCAGCCTGCCGTTGTAATATTTCTTGTTGTTGAATTCGATTATCTTCTTATCGCAGCGATAATGATAGCTCAGAAGTATCTCATCGCTGACTGAGTCGCAGGCAAGAAAGGTATTATAAACGGAATTAGCAATATAGTCGTATTCAGGTGCAACATTATACTTCTTCCGCAGGCTGTCATTAACGCTATGATCCAATAGAACAACAGGATTGAGCTGCTGAGGATCGCCGACAAGCAACAGATTGTTTCCACGTATTATAGGTACAAGCGACATAGCCGTATTGCACTGGCTCGCCTCATCCATA
>JAFRXR010000191.1 GCA_017443395.1 Ruminococcus sp.
CAAGATCGGGGCTGCTTTCACTGTGGTCATCGGCGACAACGAGCTCGCTGAGGGCAAGGCTATGCTGAAAAATATGGACAGCGGTGAGGACGTTCCTGTGCCGCTCAATGACAAGTTCACTGCGAACTTCGATTCCGTATTTATTGATAGAATGATGGCGAGCTTCGACACCGGCGATATGCCGCTGCCGATGTTCCAGACGAATGGGGAGAATAACTGATATGGCAGATAGTATGAAGGGTCTCAGACGCACCCATTACTGCGGTGAGGTCACTGAGATCGGGCAGGAAGTCGTTGTCGGCGGCTTCGTTGACAGGATCAGAGACAAGGGCGGCGTTATCTTCATCGTCCTCCGCGACAGAACGGGCGTTGTTCAGCTTCTTTTCAACGACGAGACAGACCGTGAGCTCTTCGAGAAGGCGGCTTCGTGCAGGAGCGAGTATGTCCTCATGGCTAAGGGCATGGTCCGCGAGCGCGAAAGCAAGAACGATAAGCTGAAAACTGGTCATGTCGAGATATTCGTATCCGACTTACGTATCCTTGCCAAGGCTCAGACTACTCCTTTCGAGATTGTGAGCGAATCCAACGTAAATGAGGAGCTTCGTCTCAAGTACCGCTACCTCGATCTGCGCCGCGCTCCGCTTCAGCAGAATATCATCATGCGCCATGAGATCGCCCGCGTGACCCGCGAGTACTTCTACGAGAACGGCTTCCTCGAGATCGAGACTCCTATGATGATGAAGTCCACCCCCGAGGGCGCGCGCGATTACCTCGTGCCGTCGAGAGTTCATCAGGGAAAGTTCTACGCGCTCCCGCAGTCTCCGCAGATCTACAAGCAGCTCCTTATGATAGCCGGCTACGACCGCTACATACAGCTTGCACGCTGCTTCCGCGACGAGGATCTTCGTGCTGACCGTCAGCCTGAGTTCACGCAGATAGACCTCGAGATGTCCTTCTTGGATTCCGAGGATATCCAGTCTTGCGTTGAGGGCTTCGTTCAGAGAGTTTTCAAGGAGGTTATGGGCGTGGACGTGCCTGTTCCGCTCCCGAGACTGACCTTCGCTGAGGCTATGAGCCGTTACGGCTCGGACAAGCCTGATACACGATTCGGATTCGAGATACAGGACATCACTGATGTTGTTAAGGACATCGATTTCGTTGTATTCAAGAGCGCCATTGAGGACGGCGGCTCTGTCCGCGCGATAAATGTCAAGAACGGCGCTGCCACATACACCCGCAAGGAGATAGATAAGCTCGTTGAACACGCAAAGGGCATTGGTGCAAAGGGTCTGGCGTATATCCGCTGGGCGGACGAGCCGAACTGTTCGTTCAAGAAGTTCCTCGCTGACGGCGACCTTGAGAAGATCTGCACTGCTGTAGACGCTCATGAGGGTGACCTCGTGCTCATCTGTGCGGACAGGACAAAGACTGTCCTCGCTACGCTCGGTGCGCTGCGTCTTATCGCGGGCAAGCGTCTCGGCGTGATACCCGAGGATAAGTACAACTTCCTCTGGATAACCGAAATGCCGTTCTTTGAGTTCGACGAGGACAGCAATACTTGGGTGGCGGCTCATCACCCGTTCACTATGCCTATGGAGGAGTGTCTCGGGTACCTCGACACTGACCCGGCGAATGTCCGCGCTAAGGCATGGGACCTCGTGCTCAACGGCACTGAGCTGTCGAGCGGCTCCATGCGTATCACTGACTTTGAGCTCCAGCAGAAGATGTTCGAGGCGCTGGGTATGTCCGATGAGGAGATACAGGCGAAGTTCGGCTTCCTCGTGGACGCTTACCGCTACGGTGCACCGCCGCACGGCGGTATGGGGATCGGTCTCGACCGTCTCGCAATGATAATGTGCAAGGCTGACAGCCTGCGCGACGTAACTGCCTTCCCGAAGGTGCAGAACGCGAGCGAGCTTATGTCTGAATGTCCGTCCACAGTTGACGACGAGAGCCTTGCTGTACTGGGTATCAGCGTTATAAATAAGGAAGATGAGTAACCGGTTTTACGCTGTCTGCGGTATAGTGGAGATAGACGGGAAGATACTTTTCGTCCGTCACACATACGGCACGGCAAAGGAAAAGATACTGCTGCCGGGCGGCTACGTCAAGGAGGGCGAGCTCCCGTCACAGGCGTGCGAGAGGGAGTTCTTCGAGGAGACGAGCATCAAAACGCACGCAAGATCGGTCTTTGCGGCGCAGTTCATGACCGATCAGTGGTGTATCGTCTTTATCATGGATTTTATCTCTGGGGAGCCTGTTTCAGACGGCTACGAGAACAGCGAGGTGCTGCTCCTGACGCCCGAGGAGGCTGTGGAGCGTCCTGATATCACCAACATGAGTCGGCATATTCTGCGCGCGTATATCGCAAAAAAGGAAAATCAGCTCGAGAAGGGGAACTATATCCCTGACGCGAACAACACTGACCCTCGCGAGATCTATGGCACAGGTCCGTTCAGAGATTAAAAAATTTCGTTTCAATGCTTGACATTTTATCGGAAATATGGTAATATAGTTAAGTGAACTGATACACGACTATGGGAGCTGTCTGTAGGATAGCTCCCATTGCGTTTATTTGCAGAAAATATGAACTGTGGTCATTTTTATCGTGAAACTATTGACAACCACACAAATTTGTGATACAATAAGGATATAAAATGACTAGCAGTCATTTTTAGGGAGGGATATTATGGCATCTGAGGCAGTTAAGAAAATTCTCGCTGCCGAGACTGAGTCCGACAGGCTCATGGCTGAGGCAAGACAGCGCAGGGACGATATCGTTTCTGAGGCTGAGGGAAGCTCGTCGCTCGCCATTCAGAAAAAGATCACTGAGGCTACTGCCGCTGCCGGCAAGATACGTGCCGGGTACGCTGATAAGGCCAAGGAGTACGCCGGCGAGGCTGAGAAGAAATGCTCCCAGCAGCTCGCTGAGATACAGCGTCTGGCAGAGAAAAATATGGACAGCGCCGCTGACGCTATCATCAGTGAATTCTTTTAAGGAGCGTGATGTAATATATGGCGAAGCTCAGAATGAAAAAGATCGAGCTCATCGCTTTGCTCACTGACAGCAAAAAGATCATCGAGCTCCTGCAGCGCCGGGGCGTGGTCGAGCTCAGCGGTATCACCGACGAGGAGCTGACTGAGACCAATGTTTCGGCGGTCGTCGGTGAGTTCGAGAAGTTCCGCAGCACTGTCGCTCAGGCTCTTGAGGTGCTCGATAAGTACGCGCCGGAAAAGGCGTCCATTGCCGATATGTTCGGCGGCAGGACTGAGGTCGAGAAGCATGAGTTCGGCAGAGAGGCGATGAACCTCGAGAAGATAATGGACACTGCCGGTGAGATCATAGGAAGCAGCCGGAATATTGCTGATTCCGAGCAGACTATCTCGCAGCTTACGGTCAAGTGCGATACGCTGAGCCAGTGGACGGCGCTCGATGTGCCGTTCGACTTCAAGGGGACTGCGACGACTGCGGCTTTCATCGGTACGCTGCCGTATCAGGCGGATACTGCGGCTGTCGAGGAAATGCTCCCGGCGGGGAGCAGTGCGGAGGTCATCTCTTCGACCAAGGATCAGACAAATCTGTTCGTGCTCGTCAGCAGGCAGAATGCTCAGGAGGCGGAGGACATCCTCCGCAGGAACGGCTTCGCGGCTGTTTCCGACCCCGACAGCGAAACTCCTGCGGAGCTCATCAGGAGCTATACAAAGCAGATCGAAACGCTGGAAAAGGGGATAGAGTCCTCCCAGGCAAGTATCGAGAGGCTCAGTCCCGAGCGCAGGGAGCTTCAGTTTGCTATCGACTACCTGCAAATGCGCAAGGATAAATATGAGGCGCTCAGCTCGCTCGGGTTCACTGAGAGCACGTTCGTGCTGAATGGCTATATCCCTGAGAAATTCGCGGAGCCTCTCCGGAAGGAGATAGAGGCTAGATTTACTGCGGCGCTGACCTTCACTGACCCCGGAGAGGACGATGATGTCCCGGTACTGCTCGAGAACGGTCGATTCTCGGCGCCGGTCGAGGGCATTACGAAGATGTACGCTATGCCGTCGAAGTCCGATGTGGACCCGACGCCTGTGATGTCGTTCTTCTACTACCTGTTCTTCGGCATGATGCTGTCAGACGCGGGGTATGGTCTGGTAATGGTCATAGGTACGATGATCGCGCTGAAAAAGTTCAGGCTCGAGGACAGTATGCGCAAGACGCTCACGATGTTCCGCAACTGCGGTATCTCGACTGTAATCTGGGGCGCACTCTTCGGGAGCTGGTTCGGCGATATCGTACAGGTCGTGGGGAGGGAGTTCTTCCACACGGAGGTAGGAAGTATCGCGCTGTGGTTCGAGCCTATCGACGACCCGATAAAGCTGCTGCTGTTCTCATTCGGGCTCGGTATCCTGCACCTGTTCCTCGGTGTTGCGGTGTCGTTCAAGATGTCGTGGGACGAGGGAAAAAAGGTCGGGGCGTTCCTCGATACGGTGCCGGTGTACCTGATAATCCTCGGCGTGGCGCCGCTCGGTGCGAGCATTCTCACTGAGGTGCCTGCGCTGCTCAAGACGGTCGGCTCGTATCTGCTCATTGCGGGTGTGATACTCCTCGTGCTGACCGCGGGACGGAGCTCGAAGTCCATTTTCGGTAAGTTCTTCGGCGGTCTGTATGCGCTGTATAATACGGCTACGGGCTGGCTGAGCGATATACTTTCTTATTCGCGTCTGCTCGCGCTCGGTCTTGCGACGGGCAGTATCGCGGGGGTCATCAACCTCATGGGCTCGATGCCCTCGAACATAGTTGTTAAAGCTATCGTCCTTGTGATCGTGTTCATTGTCGGTCACACGGCGAATCTGGCTATAAATCTTCTCGGAGCCTATGTACATACCGACAGACTGCAGTTCGTTGAGCTGTTCTCGAAGTTCTACACGGGCGGCGGAAGAGAATTCTCACCGCTTACGGTGAACACTAAATATATCAAATTCAAGGAGGAAAACTTCAATGACTAACGGACTTGTACTTGCAATTTTAGGAGCTGCTCTGGCAGCACTTCTCGCCGGAATCGGCTCGGCTAAGGGCGTAGGGCTCGTGGGTGAGGCCGCTGCGGGCGTCGTATCTGTTGACCCGTCTAAGTTCAGCAAGGTTCTCATTCTTCAGCTTCTCCCCGGTACTCAGGGACTTTACGGACTGCTCACCGCTATCCTCATGCTCAGCCGTATAGGTGTTATCGGCGGCAATGCCGCTCAGCTCACCACTGCTCAGGGCTGGATGTTCTTCGTGGCTGCTCTCCCGATAGCTGTAGTGGGTCTTATCTCCGCTATCTTCCAGGGCAGGACCGCTGCTGCCGGCGTTGGTATCACTGCTAAGAAGCCCGAGCACAACGGTAAGGGTATCATCATGGCGGCTATGGTCGAGACTTACGCTATCCTCGCTCTACTCATCTCTATCCTGCTTATCTACAATATCGCGATCTGAGGACGGAGGTGCAGAAATGTCCGGACTTGACGAGATACTGAACATTATTGAGGCTCAGCAGAAAGATAACGAGGACAGAATGATCAGCGCCGCCGAGAGCAAGGCTCGTCAGATAAAGGCTGACGGTGACGAGAAGGCTGCCAAGGCTTATGATGATTACATGGCAAGGGCTGAGGTGCAGTACAAGCGTGAATTCGAGAACGCCTGCAATTCGGCGGATTCTGCGATGAAGCGCAGGCTGCTCGCGTGCAGGGTAGAGTGTATCGACAAGGCTGTCGCTCGGACGGTCGAGAAGCTCAATTCGCTCCCCGACAAGGAGTACTTTGCGCTGCTTGAAAAGCTCATCACTCGCCGTATGACCGGCGAGAACGGTACGCTTTATCTCGGAAAGCGCGATCTCTCGCGTATCCCTGCTGATTTTGCCGACAGGCTGAACGCTGCTGCGAGGTCCCACGGGGGCTCGCTCACGCTCTCCGATACGGCTGCCGATATCGCTGACGGGTTTATCCTCGAATACGGGCTCATCTCCGAGAATTGCAGCTTCGGGGCGATACTTGAGGCTGAGCGTGAGGGCGTCCGCGACACCGCTGCGCGGGCTTTGTTCGGGTAGGTGATATGATGAGCACGACTAAATACGCTAACGCCGTCGCGGCTGTCAAGGCTATGGAGAATAACCTCCTGACCCGCGCCGACATCGACCAGCTCATCAATACCCGCACACGCGCGGAATTCATATCTGCGCTCGCGGCGAAAAATACCGCGGCAGGGGAGGGTTCCTCTCTCGCGGAGGTATGGGATATGCTCCGTGCATACGCTCCCGACAGCGAGGAGCTGAAGCTCCTTGCGTACCGCAATGATTTCCACAATCTGAAGGCTGCACTCAAGGCTATGATCTCAGATCATGACCCCAAGCAGTACTTTATTCGTCCCACGAACCTCGATCTCGAGGCACTTGTGGATCTGCTGAAAACTAAGGAATATGAGTACCTGCCGGAGCACATCAGGAGCACCGCGGCGGAGGCTTACGAGCTCCTCACGCGGACGCTTGACGGTCAGCTCTCGGATTCGCTTATTGATGCTGCCTGCCTTCGTGAGATGCAGAAGAAGGCGCATAAATGCTCGGGAGATATGATGAAGCAGTACGCTCAGCTCATCACTGCGGCTGCGGATATCAAGACTGCCTTCAGGTGCGCTCTCATGGGCAAGACTAAAAATTTCCTCGGTACCGCGGTGTGCGGCAGTGAGAAGCTCGAGAAGGACGACCTCGTCCGTGAAGCTCTCGCGGGGACTGAGTCTTTGCTCGCGTACCTCGAGAATACGGAATACTCCGAAGCGGCTAAGCTGCTCAGGGAGTCTCCTGCGAAGTTCGAAAAGTGGTGTGACGACGTCATCATCGACATCGCTGAGGAAGCGCGTATGCTGTCTTTCGGCTATGAGCCGCTCGCGGCGTACTATCTCGCGAAGGAATCGGAGATCAAGAATGTCCGTATCCTTTCGGTCTGCAAGGAATTCGGCGCGGACAGGGACACGATCACAGAAAGGATGAGAAAGCTCTATGTTTAAAACGGCAGTCATCGGCGACAGCGCAAGCGTCTCCGGATTTGCGGCACTCGGGCTCTCTGTGTTCTGTGAGACCGAGCCCGAACGCATAGCGAAGCTCATTTCCCGCCTTGCAGCAAGCGATTTTGCGGTAATTTACATCACAGAGCCCGCTGCGGCGCTCGTCAGTGATACTATAAACAAATACCGGAGCTCACGGCTCCCCTCGATCGTTCTCATTCCTGCGATAGACGGGAACACCGGCGACGGCATGAGAGCTGTCCATGAGGCGGTCGAGAAGGCGGTCGGCTCCGACATACTAAATTAGGAAAGAGGCGCATGATTCGTAATGAGCAGCAAAGGCACAGTTGTTAAAATATCAGGTCCGCTCGTTGTTGCCGAGGGCATGAGAGATGCGAATATGTTCGACATGGTCCGCGTCAGCAGCCGACGTCTCATCGGCGAGATCATCGAGATGCACGGGGACCGTGCGTCCATTCAGGTCTATGAGGAGACATCGGGTCTCGGTACCGGGGAGGCTGTTGAGTCTACCGGCGAGCCTATGAGCGTTGAGCTCGGTCCTGGACTTATCGGAAGCATATTCGACGGTATCCAGCGTCCCCTCGATGACATCAGGAAGCAGTGCGGCAATAACCTCGCGCGAGGCGTTGAGGTCCCCTCGCTGAAAAGAGACACGCTCTGGAAGTTCACTCCCTCCGTTAAGGCGGGGGATAAGGTCAAGGGCGGTGATATCATTGGTACCGTTCCCGAGACGGATATCGTTCTCCACAAGATAATGGTCCCCAACGGTGTTGAGGGCACGGTGAAGTCGGTGTCGGAGGGCGAGTTCCATATCACGGACACGGTCTGCGTTTTAGAGACCGAAAAAGGAGAGCGCGAACTCAGCCTGATGCAGAAATGGGGTGTCCGCCGCGGCAGACCTTACCTTAAAAAGCTCCCGCCGGACAGACCGCTCGTAACAGGTCAGAGAGTCATCGACTGTCTGTTCCCGATCGCAAAGGGCGGCGTTGCGGCTATCCCGGGACCTTTCGGAAGCGGCAAGACTGTCACTCAGCACCAGCTCGCGAAGTGGGCTGAGGCTGATATCATCGTTTACATCGGCTGCGGTGAGCGCGGCAATGAGATGACAGATGTTCTGAATGAGTTCCCGGAGCTCATCGACCCGAACACAGGAAAGTCACTTATGGAGCGTACTGTCCTTATCGCGAATACCTCCGATATGCCCGTTGCGGCGCGTGAGGCGTCCGTTTACACAGGTATCACCATTGCCGAGTACTACCGCGACATGGGCTATTCTGTTGCGCTTATGGCGGACTCGACCTCTCGCTGGGCTGAGGCTCTGCGTGAGATGTCCGGTCGTCTGGAGGAGATGCCCGGCGATGAGGGCTACCCGGCTTACCTCGGAAGCCGTCTCGCTCAGTTCTATGAGCGTGCGGGACGTGTCATATCCACAGGTACGGAGGGGCGCGAGGGTGCGCTCTCTGTTATCGGAGCTGTTTCGCCTCCCGGCGGTGATATCTCCGAGCCTGTTTCCCAGGCTACGCTGCGTATCGTAAAGGTGTTCTGGGGACTGGATTCCAATCTCGCGTACCAGCGCCACTTCCCGGCGATAAACTGGCTCACCAGCTACTCGCTCTACGCGGATTCGCTCGCGGGGTGGTATGATAATAATGTCTCCAAGGACTGGATGACTGCGAGGGCTCGCTTCATGCAGATCCTCCACGACGAGGCTGAGCTCAAGGAGATCGTCAAGCTCATCGGTATGGACGCGCTCTCCGCGAATGACCGTCTCAAAATGGAGACTGCCCGTTCGAGACGTGAGGACTTCCTCCACCAGCTCGCATTCCATGAGGTCGATACCTACACGAGCCTCAAAAAGCAGCTCTACATGATGAAGCTCATACTCAATTTCAACGACGAGGCTGCCGATGCTATCGCTAAGGGCGCTGACATCGAGGAAGCAGCCGGGCTGCCTGTCCGTGAGAAGATAGGTCGTTTCAAGTACGTCGAGGAAGAAAATACAGATGCAGAATTCGAGAAGCTTTCCGTGGAGATATCCTCCGAGCTTAACGAGCTGCTCAGCAGGGAGGCAGACTGATGCCAAGAGAATACAGAACAATCCAGGAAGCAGCAGGTCCTCTGCTGCTCGTTAAGGACGTCGAGAACGTTTCATACGGCGAGCTTGCTGAGATCAGGCTCAAGAACGGCGAGCGCCGCCGCTGCCGCGTCCTTGAGATAGACGGTACGAATGCTCTCGTTCAGCTTTTCGAGAACGCCGCGGGTATAAATCTTCAGGATTCGAGCGTTGTTTTCTCGGGTCACCAGATGGAGCTCGGCGTGTCCGAGGATATGCTCGGGCGTGTGTTTGACGGTCTGGGACGTCCTATCGACGACGGTCCCGAGATAATCCCCGACAAGCGCATGGACGTAAACGGTCTCCCGATGAACCCCGTTGCGAGAAAGTATCCGCAGGAGTTCATTCAGACCGGTGTTTCGGCAATCGACGGGCTCAATACCCTCGTAAGAGGTCAGAAGCTGCCTATATTCTCTGCGAGCGGTCTTCCGCACGCTCAGCTGGCGGCTCAGATCGCACGTCAGGCTAAGGTACGCGGCAAGGACGAGCAGTTCGCCGTTGTTTTTGCTGCTATGGGTATTACGTTCGAGGAGTCGGAGTACTTCATCGACAGCTTCCGTTCGACGGGCGCGCTCGACAGAACGGTGCTCTTCATAAACCTTGCGAACGACTCAGCTATCGAGCGCCTTGCTACTCCTAAAATGGCGCTTACTGCGGCTGAATATCTCGCTTTCGAGAAGGGTATGCATGTACTCGTTATCCTCACCGATATCACCAACTATGCGGACGCTCTGCGTGAGGTGTCGGCAGCGCGTAAGGAGGTCCCGGGACGCCGCGGCTACCCCGGTTATATGTACACCGACCTCGCTTCGATATATGAGCGTGCCGGCCGTCAGCTCGACAAGGACGGCTCGATCACCATGATACCGATCCTCACCATGCCCGAGGACGACAAGACCCACCCGATTCCTGACCTTACCGGCTACATCACTGAGGGGCAGATAATCCTCTCGCGTGAGCTCTATAGAAAGGGGATCAATCCACCGGTCGATGTTCTTCCGTCGCTGTCGCGTCTGAAGGATAAGGGTATCGGCGAGGGCAAGACCCGCGCTGACCATTCCGGTACGATGAACCAGCTTTTCTCCGCGTATGCGCGCGGAAAGGACGCCAAGGAGCTTATGGTCGTGCTCGGTGAGGCTGCGCTCACGCCCACCGACCTCATCTACGCGAAGTTCGCTGATGAGTTCGAGAAGCGCTACGTTTCGCAGGGCTTCGAGAACAACCGCAGCATTGAGGAGACGCTCGACATCGGCTGGGAGCTGCTCAGGCTCCTCCCGAGGAGCGAACTGCGCCGTATCAAGGAGGAATACCTCGTCAAGTACTACGACGGTAAGGAGTGAGGTGAGCTGAGTGGCAAGACTTAACGTTAACCCCACCCGCATGGAGCTCAGCAAGCTCAAAAAGAAGCTAGTGTCCGCACGCAGGGGACACAAGCTCCTCAAGGATAAGCGCGACGAGCTCATGCGGCAGTTCATGATACTCATTCGTGAGGACCGCGAGCTGCGCTCGGAGGTAGAGACGGCTATCGGCGTGGCGAACCGCTATATGGCGGTCGCGGGGTCGGTCATGCAGAGGGAGGTCCTCGACACGGCTCTCATGATACCAAAGCAGGAGGTCGAGCTCGAGGTGGGGGAGAAGAACGTCATGAGCGTCTATATTCCCGAATTCAAGCCGAAATTCCGTACAAGCGACAGCAGCGACATCTATTCCTACGGCACTGCGTTCACGTCCATAGACCTCGACGGTGCTGTTAGTGCGCTCAGTGAGGTCTTCCCGAAGATGATACGGCTCGCAGAGGTCGAGAAGGCTTGTCAGCTCATGGCTGACGAGATCGAAAAGACCCGCCGCCGCGTTAATGCACTCGAGCACATCATGATACCCGACTACGAGGAGACTATCAAGTACATCACTATGAAGCTCTCTGAGAACGAGCGAAGCACTACGACCTCGCTCATGAAGGTCAAGGATATGGTGCTCAAGCAGAAGTATGATTATCAGTGAAAGAAAAATCCCCGAAGCAGCAATTTTGCTTCGGGGCGTTTTTGTTACCGGCGTCCGGGGAGCTTATCCTTGATCCTCAGACTGGCTTCGATGTGCATTATCCAGTGCCTTGAAAACGGCATTTGTATCAAGCCGCGGATATCCTTGCTGCACCAGTAGCCGATAAGCCAGACGGCGTTCTCGTCGCTGCTGACGACATTCAATTTTTCAAGGATTCCCCGGCGTTCCGCGGGTATTTTTTGTTTCAGCATTTCATAGGGCAGTTCACGAAGCAGGGCATCGGTGCTTTCTCTGACCGCTGAGATGTACGAATACAGCTCATCTATCTTCAACTGCTTTGAAAATTCGGAGATCTCATTCTTTACAAGTTCGTTTCCGGTCGTTATTATCGGAGAACTGATACGTCTCTGATAGTCGCACGAAAAGAATACCTGTTCATCGCCGTTTATCAGAGTGTGTGCGACGATGTCCTCTATCCTGAAAATGTGCCACAGGGAATATGCGATAGTCTTGCTGTGGTAACCGTCCGCATTTATGTAAGGCATGGCGTTATAATCATCGCTGGACAGGTCATTTCTGAATGAAAGTATTGTATGCATGAGCTTTTCTCGCAATTCAAATAATGTATTCATGCCGGCGGGGAAGGTCTCTCTCTTTCTGATTTGTACCTGCATCGCCTTGTTCAGTTCGGACCATTCTTTATTCATATCGTTCACCGGTATTCCTGTGGTTTTTCGATTATTATAGCATTTTCAGCGGGTGATGTCAAGAAAAACGCTCCCGCGAGGGGAGCGTTCTCATTGATTACTGATTGTTCTTCTTTGCCTCGATGTCTGCAAGGGCGTCCTTGCGGGAGAGATTGAGGCGGTTCATGCGGTCGTAGCCGAGAACCTTTACTACTATCTCGTCGCCGACGGATACTACGTCCTCGACCTTCTCTACTCTCTGCTTGTCGAGCTTGGAGATGTGTACGAGTCCGTCTACACCGGGCACGATCTCGACAAATGCACCGATCTCGATGGTCTTTACGACCTTACCCTTGTAGATAGCGCCCGTCTCGGGTCCGTATGCGATAGTGTTTACGATCTGGAGCGCCTTGTTTGCGTTCTCAGAGCCGACACCGCTGATGAATACGTTTCCGTCGTCGTTGATGTCGATCTTGACGTTGCAGTCTGCGGAGATCTTCTGGATGACCTTTCCGCCGCTGCCGATGACCTCGCGGATCTTGTCAACAGGCACCTTGGTCTGGAGCATTTTGGGAGCGAACTCGCTTACATCTGCTCTCGGAGCGGGGATAGCCTTCAGCATGATCTCGTCGAGGATATAGAGGCGAGCCTTTCTGGTCTTCTCGAATGCTTCCTTGATGATAGCGGGAGTAAGTCCGTCTACCTTGATATCTACCTGGATAGCTGTGATACCCTTGTGTGTACCGCCTACCTTGAAGTCCATGTCGCCGAAGAAGTCCTCAAGTCCCTGAATATCGACCATTGTCATGAAGTCGTCGCTGTCGGGGAGGGTGATGAGTCCGCAGGAGATACCGGCTACAGGTGCCTTTATCGGAACGCCTGCGTCCATGAGTGCGAGTGTGGAGCCACAGATAGAACCCTGCGATGTGGAGCCGTTGGAGGAGAGTACCTCGGAAACGAGACGGAGCGCGTAGGGGAACTCTTCAACGGACGGGATAACGGGAGCGAGCGCTCTCTCTGCGAGTGCGCCGTGGCCGATCTCGCGGCGTCCGGGTCCTCTGCTGGGCTTGGTCTCGCCGACGGAGTAGCTCGGGAAGTTGTACTGGTGCATATATCTCTTGGACTCGTCCTCGTCAAGACCGTCGAGCTTCTGTGCGTCGCTGACAGGTCCGAGAGTTGCGATAG
>JAFRXR010000192.1 GCA_017443395.1 Ruminococcus sp.
CCGTAGGCATGACGGGCAATGGTTATCGGCTTTGTCCATGTGGGAATGTAAGGCTCGATACCCTTGACGATGATAGGAGTTCTGAATACAGTTCCGTCGAGAGCCGCACGGATAGTTCCGTTGGGCGACTTCCACATCTGGGTGAGGTTGTACTCAGGCATTCTTGCGGCATTTGGAGTGATAGTAGCGCACTTTACAGCCACGCCGTACTTCCTGGTAGCCTCTGCGGAATCTATCGTGACCTGATCCTTGGTCTCCTCACGGTGAGCAAGTCCGAGGTCGTAGTACTCTGTGTTGAGTTCAACGTAGGGTTCAAGGAGAGTCTCCTTTATCCACTGCCAGAGTATCCTTGTCATCTCGTCGCCGTCCATCTCAACGAGCGGCGTTTTCATCGTTATCTTTGCCATTGGCTCATACCTCCGTAATATTTATTTGTCCATTGCCCTGCTGATGAGCTCTAAGAATATGCCCAGCAGCACTATCATCACCATGATGATGACGTTGCGCACGACTGCCGGCACGAAGCTGATCTGGTCTGCCTTCATGCTCTTCGCTGTGCCTGCGATAAAAGCAGTGAACGCTCCTATCACTATCGCAAAGGTCAGGTCCGCGCCGAGGAATACTGCTGCGAGCAATCCCAGCACAAAGCCTATCAGCTGCGGTAGGAATATCCACATCCAGCCTGCGCCGCGCCTTTTGCGGAAGGAGCTTGCGTCTACCTCCTGCTGCTTTATGCGCGCGTCCGTGATTATGTCGTCGATTATTTCCTTCAGATACATTTCCCCATTCCCCTTCTATCATTTATTTCAACAGCGGGAATGCTGTCAGTCCGAGCAGGACCAGCAGCATGACCGTACCGATGACGTTGAACACCTTCTCTCCGGTGCTCATGTCCCCCAGTTGCTTTGTCTTGTATATTTTCAGGAACCAGACGAGCAGTATCAGCACCTCGAAGAATATCATCATCTCGAGCGGTGCTGCCGCCCGTCCGGAGTATATCATGTACATTACTTCATCGACTCTCTTGTGTAGTCAAGAAGTCCGCCGGCGAGCATGATGTCCTTTGTGCGTCCGGAGAGCTCACAGAGGACGGGTATCTCAGCGCCCTTGGTCTTGTTGAGGACGGTCAACTCGGACTTTCCTGCCTCGACTGCCTTTCTTACGTCCGCGAGAACAAGCTCGTCGCCCTGATCTATCTTGTCGTAGTCTGCCTCGTTCACGAAGGTGAGCGGGAGGATACCGGCGTTGATAAGGTTTGCTCTGTGGATTCGTGCGAAGGACTTCACGAGGACTGCCTTTACGCCGAGGTAGAGCGGCGCGAGGGCTGCGTGCTCACGCGAGGAGCCCTGTCCGTAGTTGGAGCCGCCGACGATGATGCTCTTGCCAAGCGCCTTTGCTCTCTCCGGGAAGCTCTCGTCGCATACGGCGAAGCAGTGCTGCGAGATCTTCGGGATATTCGAGCGGAGCGGAAGTATCTTTGCACCCGCGGGCATGATGTGGTCTGTGGTGATGTTGTCGCCGACCTTGAGCGATACCGGTGCGTCGATAGTCTCGAGCAGCGGTGCTGTCTCCGGATATGGCTTGATGTTGGGTCCGCGGAGTATCTCGACGCTGTCCATCTCCTCTACAGAAGCGGGCGGAACGACCATGTTGTCGTTTATCGTGAATACCTCGGGAAGCTTGAACTCAGGCATATCGCCGAGCTCGCGCGGGTCTGTGAGGTAGCCTGTGAGAGCGGAGACCGCTGCCATTTCAGGCGATACGAGGTAGATCTGACCGTCCTTTGTTCCGGAGCGGCCCTCGAAGTTGCGGTTGAAGGTACGGAGGGAGATGCCCTTGGAGTTCGGGGACTGTCCCATGCCGATGCAGGGTCCGCAGGCACTCTCGAGGATACGCGCGCCGGCTTCGATGAGGTCGGAGAGCGCACCGTTCTGTGCGAGCATATTCAGCACCTGCTTGGAGCCGGGTGCGATCGCGAGCGAAACGCTGGGGTCAACGGTCTTGCCCTTGAGGATATATGCGACCTTGAGCATATCAAGGAGCGA
>JAFRXR010000028.1 GCA_017443395.1 Ruminococcus sp.
GCCGTTATCCCGATAACCTATTACATCGGAACGTCCCTCGACAAGGCTATAGAGCGCCTTTTCATCGACGCTGACAAGGCTTACCGCGACGGTGCAGCCCTTCTCATTCTCTCCGATCGCGGAGTGGACGAATACCACTGCCCCATACCCTCACTGCTTGCAGTTTCAGCACTCCAGCAGCACCTCGTTTCCACCAAGAAGCGCACGGCGGTCGCGATGATACTCGAATCCGCAGAGCCGAGAGAAGTCCACCACTTTGCGGCACTTCTCGGCTACGGTGCTTGTGCAGTGAATCCGTACCTCGCGCACGAGACTATCCGCTCCCTCATCGAGGAAGGCTCACTTGACAAGGACTTCTACGCCGCTGAGGACGACTACAACAGCGCTATCCTCCACGGCATAGTAAAGATAGCTTCAAAAATGGGTATTTCCACGATACAGTCCTATCAGGGCAGCAAGCTCTTCGAGGCTGTCGGCATTTCGCAGGAGCTCATCGACAGATACTTCGCGGGAACTGTCAGCCGTATCGGCGGTATCGGTCTTTCCGACATCAGCCGCCGAACGGAATCCCTCCATACTGCTGCATACGACCCGCTCGGACTTCACGTCAGCAGCGAGGTAAGAAGTGCGGGCAGCCACAAGCTCCGCAGCGGAAAGAGCGACCACCTCTACACTCCCGAGACCATACACCTCCTCCAGCAGGCGGCGTGGACGGGCAGCTATGAGACGTTCAAAAAGTACTCAGAGGCTCTCACTCGCGAGGACAACGAGCTCACGCTCCGCAGCCTGCTCGATTTCAGCTTCGACGAGAACGGCGGAATCCCGCTCGACGAGGTAGAGTCCGTCGAGCGTATCTGCACACGCTTTAAAACGGGCGCGATGTCCTACGGCTCTATCTCGCAGGAGGCACACGAGTGCATGGCTGTGGCGATGAACAGCATCGGCGGAAAATCCAACAGCGGCGAAGGCGGCGAGAGCCCAGAGCGTCTGAGGTCTGACAAATGCTCGGCTATCAAGCAGGTAGCTTCGGGACGCTTTGGCGTAACATCGGAGTACCTCGTTTCCGCGCAGGAGATACAGATAAAAATGGCGCAGGGCGCGAAGCCCGGCGAGGGTGGACATCTCCCCTCGGGCAAGGTCTACCCATGGATAGCGAAGACCCGTCACTCCACCGCAGGCGTGGGACTTATCTCCCCTCCTCCGCACCACGACATCTATTCTATCGAGGATCTCGCTCAGCTCATCTACGACCTCAAGAATGCAAACGACAATGCTCGCATTTCCGTCAAGCTCGTGTCTGAGGCAGGCGTAGGAACAGTCGCGGCAGGCGTTGCAAAGGCTGGCGCACAGGTAATACTCATCTCCGGCTACGACGGCGGTACTGGCGCCGCTCCCAAAAGCTCTATATACAACGCGGGACTTCCGTGGGAGCTCGGTCTTGCCGAGGCTCACCAGACGCTCATGCTCAACGGTCTGCGTTCCCGCGTCCGCATTGAGACAGACGGCAAGCTCATGACCGGACGTGACGTACTCGTAGCGGCTCTGCTCGGCGCTGAGGAATTCGGCTTTGCAACGGCTCCGCTGGTAACAATGGGCTGCGTTATGATGAGGGTCTGCAACCTCGATACCTGCCCCATGGGTATCGCAACACAGAATCCCGAGCTGAGGAAGCGCTTCCGCGGCAAGCCCGAATACATCGTGAACTTCATGCACTTCATCGCACAGGAGCTCCGCGAGTATATGGCAAAGCTCGGCATACGCACGGTCGATGAGCTCGTGGGACGCACAGACCTCCTCCGCATAAAGGACAGCGCGGCTGATAAGAACATCGACTTCTCAAAAATCCTTGCAAACAGTGATATCGAAGGCAAAAAGCACTTCGATCCTGAGGATATTTTCGATTTTGAGCTTGACAACACTATAGACCGCCGTGTTATAATGAAGAAGCTGGGAAGTGCGCTGAAAAACGGTACTCCCAAATCTATCTCCATCGACGTTGTGAACACCGACCGCTCCGTGGGAACTCTCACGGGTGCTGAGATCACACGGACTCACGGCGAAAACACGCTCGCTGACGACACATACACAGTAAAGTGTACCGGCAGCGGAGGACAGTCCTTCGGCGCTTTCATACCGAAGGGGCTTACCCTCGAGCTCGTCGGCGACAGCAACGACTACTTCGGCAAGGGACTTTCGGGCGGCAGGCTCGTCCTCAGTCCTCCCAAGGCTTCGGTCTTCAGGGCTGACGAGAATATCATCGTCGGAAACGTTGCCCTCTACGGAGCGACCTCCGGCAAGGCGTTCATCAACGGTGTTGCAGGGGAGCGCTTCTGCGTAAGAAATTCGGGCGCGACAGCGGTCTGCGAGGGCGTCGGCGACCACGGCTGTGAATACATGACCGGCGGACGCGCAGTAATCCTCGGACGCACCGGCAAGAACTTTGCGGCGGGTATGTCAGGCGGCGTTGCATACGTCCTCGACGAGGAGCACGACCTCTACACCCGCCTCAACAAGGCGCTCGTATCACTCGAGACAGTCACCGAGGAGGATGACATCAACGAGCTGAAGTCTATCATCACCGAGCACGCAGAGGCTACCGGCTCCGAAAAGGCAAAGCAGATACTCGCAGACTTTGAGCGCTGCCTGCCATGCTTCAAGAAGGTCATACCCCACGATTACGCGAAGATACAGAAGACATTCACCTCACTCGTAAAAACAGGCGTGAGCAGCGAACAGGCCATGATAGAAGCGTTCGAGCTCGTCAGAAAGGAGGCGTGAGCCATGGGAAAAGCAACAGGATTCCTTGAATTCACAAGAACAGAATCATCGGCAAAGGAGCCCCTTGAGCGCATCAAGGACTTCAACGAGTTCCATATGCCGCTCAGCGAGGAAAAGCGCCGCGAACAGGCTTCGCGCTGCATGGACTGCGGAGTGCCGTTCTGCCAGAACGGAAAAATGCTCTGCGGGATGATGTCCGGCTGTCCGCTGAACAATCTCATTCCCGAGTGGAACGACCTCCTCTACCACGGTCAGAAGGAGCTGGCACTGAGCCGCCTGCTGATGACGAACAACTTCCCCGAGTTCACATCGAGAGTATGTCCCGCACTGTGCGAGAAGGCTTGTATCTGCGGAGTTTACGATTCTCCCGTAACAACAAAGGAGAACGAGAACTCCATAATCGAATTCGGCTTCGCCAGCGGTCTCATGCAGCCGCAGGTGCCCGCGGTAAGAAGCGGGAAGAAGGTCGCGGTCATCGGTTCAGGTCCTTCGGGACTTGCTGCCGCTGACACCCTCAACAGGCGCGGTCACAGCGTGACAGTGTTCGAGCGCTCCGACCGCGTGGGCGGACTGCTCATGTACGGTATCCCGAACATGAAGCTCGAGAAGCACATCATCGACCGCCGTGTTGAGCTCATGAAGGCTGAGGGCGTGGAGTTCAGGACAAATTCCAATGTCGGCGAGAATGCTTCCGCTGATAAGATACTCAGCAGCTTCGATGCTGTAGTGCTTGCCTGCGGCTCGTCAAATCCCCGCGACATAAAGGCTGAGGGACGCGACGCTGAGGGTATTTATTTCGCAGTCGATTTTCTGAAGGCGACAACAAAGAGCCTGCTCGATTCCGGGCTTGCCGATGGTAAATACATCTCCGCGAAGGACAAGAACGTTGTCATAATCGGCGGCGGCGACACCGGGAACGACTGCGTTGGGACCTCTGTCCGCCACGGCTGTAAGTCCGTGGTGCAGCTTGAAATGATGCCTCAGCTCCCCAATGAGAGAGCTGAGGGCAACCCGTTCCCTCAATACCCGAGAGTGTGCAAGACCGACTACGGTCAGGAGGAAGCGATAGCCGCATTCGGTCACGATCCCCGTATCTACTGCACGACCGTTAAGGAATTCATCAAGGACGACAGCGGAAAGCTCTCCGCGATAAAGACAGTAAAGCTCGAATTTGTCACAGACCCCGCAAGTGGAAGAAAAGTCCCGAAGGAGATAGCGGGCAGCGAGGAGACGCTCCCCTGTGAGCTCTGCCTCATAGCGGCGGGATTCCTCGGCTGTCAGCATTATATCGCTGACGCCTTCGGAGTATCGCTCGATCAGCGCACAAATGTCAGAACCGCACCCGGCAGGCATTCCACAGATGTTGAAAAGGTATTCACCGCAGGCGATATGCACATCGGACAGTCACTCGTGGTACGCGCTATCCGCGAGGGACGCGACGCTGCCGCAGAGGTTGACGAATACCTTATGGGCTACACCAATCTATGACTACGGAGGGTAAAATGATCTATTCAGAAAATGAGATATTGCAGTATATAGACGAAAACGACGTTAAATTCGTCAAGCTGACATTCTGTGATATGAAGGGCAGACTGAAAAACATCTCTGTACTTTCATCTGAGCTCGCAGTCACATTCGAGCGCGGAGTACGCATAACGGCGAAAAAGATCGCAGGCTTCGAGGCTGCGAACGGAAAGGATCTCTTCCTCTTCCCCGACGCTCAGACCATGACCGTTCTCCCGTGGAGGCCCCAGCAGGGCAGAGTCATCAGAATGTTCTGCTATATCCGCTATGCCGACGGCACTCCTTTTGAAGGCGACGGCAGGTACTTCCTCAAGAGAGCCATGAAGGCGGCTGTTGCAGCGGGCTACTGCTTCCGCTTCGGGACGTCCTGCGAGTTCATGCTCTTCCGCAAGGACGAGGACGGTCTTCCCACGAAAACTCCCCATGACTACGCGGGCTACTGCGATGTCGCTCCCGATGACAAGGGCGAGAATATCCGCCGCGATGTGTGTCTCACCCTCGAGCAGATGGGGATCCACCCCATTTCCTCACGCCACGAAAGCGGCTGCGGTCAGCACGAGATAGACTTCAATGCCTCATCTGCCTTGAAGGCTGCTGACACCTTCCTCAGCTTCAAGTCTGCGGTAAAATCAGTCGCAGAGACTCACGGAGTACACGCGAGCTTCATGCCGAAGCCGCTCCGCAATGACTGCGGGAATGGTATGCACATCAGCTTCAATATCTTCCCCGACAGCGATATGCTCGAGGAGACGAAACCCGACAACACCGAGCTCCTCAACAGCGCCGCAGCAGGGATAATGAAGCGTATCCGCGAGTTCACGCTCTTTACCAATTCCACTGTCAATTCGTATTCACGGCTCGGTGAGTTCACCGCTCCCCGCGACATAATCTGGTCGGACGAGGAGGGCTCACAGCTCATCCGCATGAACCCCGACAGCGACAACGTATGCGTAGAGGTCCGCGCCGCAGACTGCGTGTGCGATCCGTATTTCGTCCTCGGTCTGATGATATATTCCGCCCTTGAGGGTATCGAGCATAAGCTCCCCCTGCCTGCGAAGAACACAGGCTCAGAGCGCCTCCCGTCAACGCTCGAGGAGGCAGTCTCCTGTACCGAAAGCTCGGAGTTCGTGAGGAAGTATGTCCCTGCAAATATTCTCGAAGTACTGCTTAATCACAGCCGAGAGGAATGGCGCAGCTACTCCGCCGCATACGACAAGGGCGCATTCGAGGATAAACAGTATTTTTACAGTCTCTGACGGAGGTAAGATTTGGAAAAGGTTCTTGTAGTTTCAAGTAATAAAAACGCCTCTGAAGCTCTTGTGAATTTCCTCTGTGATTCGTTCAGATGTACCCCGAAGCTCGTTGAGTCAGCCTATCAGGCAAAGACCGCTTTCGACGCAGACCCGTCGGTGGAGCTCGCCGTGATAAACTCGCCGCTCATCGACGAATCCGGCTTCGAGCTCGCGGAATACATCATCGAGAACACCACTGCCAACTGCATATTCATGATAAAGGAGGAGCAGACCGAAAAGATCGCCGGACGTGCTGAAAAAACAGGTATAATCATTGTAGGTAAGCCGTTCAGCCGTACTTTGCTCTATCAGCTTGTCAAGACGATAGATATTGCAGTTAACCGTTCTCTGAAGCTGTATCAGGAGAACCGCCGGCTTGAAGAA
>JAFRXR010000006.1 GCA_017443395.1 Ruminococcus sp.
CAGCCATTTCCTTTACGACCTGTGCCTGATCTCGTCCGAGCGACACCCAGACGTTGATGACGTCCTCGCCGGTAACGTCGGAGAGGGTGGTATAGTCCTCGAAGAAGGAGCCGATGAATGCCTTCACGCCGAAGCTGATCGACTTGCCGAGCTTTTCCTTGCAGCTCGTGAAGCTCCTGTCCGCGGACGCGAACTCGATGTAGTCCACCTCAAGGGGCTGGTCGCGGTAGTCTCTCATCCACGCAGAGAGAGCGGTTATGCTGTCCTTGATCTGCGAGAGGTAGTTCGGTATCTTAAGGGGCTTAGCGGTGCATTTATCGAGGATAACGGTCATGTTCTCTATTGAGGAAGCCTCCGAGCCAGCCGAGCCGGAAAGTCCCTCTATCTCGGACTGTATCGACTTCAGCTCACCGGATATGCGCTCGAACTCGTCAACGAGCTCTGGTATCTTCTCGTGAACGTAGTAGTCGGTGTACTGATCGGGGTTCGGACCCGTTATCATGAGCACCTTGCGGTAGTAATTGTTGAGGTCGAATACGATGTCCTCGAGCCTGCGGAGGGAATTTCCTATCTCTCCGGGGACAGCCTCCATAGTGAAGGTGTGGTCGCGGTCTGCGGTGAGGTAGACGTAAACGTAGTCCCCGCCGGACTTCGGGCTGACAACTGACCAGTCCGTGTCGTAATAGAACTTCACCTGATCAAGCTCCTCACAGAGCACCTGATCGTCGATGTAGATGCGTCTGTTGGAGTAGAGACCGCGCATCTGGTCCTGACGGGATTTTATGCCTATCTTGTACCAGCCGTCGTTCTTGATGTCGTCCTTGCTGATGACCCAAGTCACGGACTGGAGCGCCTTTTTCCAGTTGCCGCTGCCGAGGGTGTTGTAGACTACCTTCGTGGGGTCGGAGGGCGACGCGAGGTAGCTGGTGTTGTCGTAGGTGGGGTAAAGGGTAGAATCAGACTTGTATGCTGCCGCCTCGCCCTCTATGCGGAAGAGGTTGGACGGGGTGGAATCAATGCTGACTGACGCGCCGACTGACGCTGCGTACTCACTGTAGCTGGGGAGCTCGGCGGGAGCGTAGAGCTTGAAGCTCTCTATCGCGAGCTGTGCGCGCTCGGACGAAAAGCTGACTGTGTGGTGCCCGGACTCTATGTAGAAGAAGAGCGGCTCGCTGAAAAGTCCGTCAACGTCGCCGAAGTCGCAGGACTTCCACATTCCCTGCTGTATCTGCGACGGGCGCACCTGATTCCCGCGGGAATCGGTATAGATATCGGTCTCGTTGACCCACACGCGGTTGAGCGTGATTCGCGAGGCGGTATCGTAGGGCGAAACGCCGTCTATCTTCATGGAGAGCTCTATCGTCGTGCTGTTGGACTCAAGCGGGAAATAGGTCATGTTCACGCAGTAAAGACCGGTCTGCGCGACGTCGAAGTCATAGCTGACCTCGCCGGTGCTGCTCTCCCAGATGAGAACATCGCCGCCGCTGCCCTGATACGAGCCCACCGC
Organism: Ruminococcus sp.; assembly: GCA_017443395.1. Taxonomy (GTDB): domain Bacteria; phylum Bacillota; class Clostridia; order Oscillospirales; family Ruminococcaceae; genus Ruminococcus. The sequence goes on from JAFRXR010000006.1 coordinate 1,508, forward strand.
GAACTGCTCGATGTTCGCATCGGAATAGTCCGCGCCGCGTATCTCGATGACCTCGTCGGGGCGCATCTCGCCGGAGTAGATATCGTAATAGTCGCTGAACGAGAGCGTCTCCGTATCTATGGGTTCGATATGATAGTAGTCCTCAGCCATAGCAGCGAGAGTCGCCTGCGAGGGAGCGTAGTCCTCCTCAGCGAACGCCAGTATCGCCCCGGACACTGCGCTGAACGCCGTCACGCATGACATCAGCCCGGCTGCAAGACTGCGGTAAAATCTTTTACTTTTCAATATATATCCACCTTTCCCGCAAATGCGAAAAATCGACAAAAACGGCGCAGCTATCCCGTTTGCACAGGAAAACTGACCGAAAAATGAGCATAGCTGCCCGCGCCGCAGCCTTTTCAGCCAGAGAGGAGACTCGAAAAAGCGCGGTCGCACGCCATGGATTGTACCCGTTTCAGGCCCGGCTGCCTATACCTTGCCCGTTGTTATATG
>JAFRXR010000007.1 GCA_017443395.1 Ruminococcus sp.
ATGATCTCCAGACTTCTAAGGACGGTCTTGCCTGGCTGAAAACTCTTGTTGAAGAAGCAAGGGACGATTACAAAACATTCGATTTCCTGAAAGTGTACTATCAGGACGAGGAAGAAGATCTTTACTGGGATGAGCAGCAGCTTGAGCTGATCGAAAAGATCGGTCTCCAGAACTGGCTGAACCAGCAGCTTTGATCGCTATGATACCAGACAATGTAAAAAAGATTTTCAATGAAAATCTTTGGTATATAGCGACCTGCGGTGATGAACCCAATGTCGTTCCCGTCGGCTTCAAGCGTGTCTGCGAGGACGGAAAACTGGCCATAGGTGCAGTCCTCCTTGAAGCAACGCTCGAAAACATCAAAGCCAATGGCAGAATTGCTGTTGCCTGTGCAAATCCATTGACGGGAGAAGCCTATCAGATCAAGGGTACGGCGGAACTTGTGTATGAGGGCGAAGCCTATGAGCATTACAGAAAGCTCACCGAGGACACCTTCAAGGGTGCGATGAAGCTGAAATGTGCTGTCATCATTACTCCCGAAAAGCTGATAAACGCTTCACCAAACGAGCATAACAAGGAAGAGATCGAAATATAGGAGGTCACACAAATGGCTGAAAAAGAACAGATCCTCGAAGCGATGAAAAAAGCAGGCGAGCCGCTTAACGCAGGCAAGATCGCAGAGCTGACAGGTCTCGACCGCAAAGTGGTCGACAAAGCAATGGCTGAGATGAAGAAGGACGGTTCTATCGTTTCTCCCGTGAGATGCAAATGGGAGCCTGCTGAAAAGTAAACGAAATCAAGGCTGTCGGTCTGACATCGGCAGCCTTTGCTGTAACAAGGAGAAAAAACAATGGAGATCAAAGCAGTTAAATTCAGAAAAGACGGATTTTATACACAGCCGTTCGTTATGGGCGGTGAAGACGGTGCGGAGAAATACGACAAGAATATCCGCTACCGCGGCAGCTTGCAGAACTACCTGATCGACACGGGCAGCGAGGTCATTCTTGTCGATACGGGACTTCCCGCAGGAACGCCTGAAGAGGTGCCGGACGAGAACTCGCCTATCTTTACAGGCAAGGATATTTGCAGCTATATGGAGGCTTTTGCAGCTCTCGGCTATAAGCCCGAACAGGTAACAAAGATCCTGCTGACGCACAAGCACAACTACCATTCGGGCGAATTAAAGTCCTTCCCCAACGCGAAGATATATGTGAACGAAGATGAAATTTCCGCCGACGAATTGCAGGGGCTTGCAAACATTGTCCCCGTAAAGTTTACGGACGGCGCATATCATAACTTCCCCGATAGTCAGAAGATAGCCGAAGGTATTTATCTCATCAAGGCAAAGGGGCACACCAACGGCAACAGCATCGTTATCGTTGAAAATGAGGGACTTTTCTATATGCTCCACGGTGACATCACCTATGTGGACGAAGCGCTTTATGAAAACAAGCTGTCTGTTGTTTATGATGACTTACCTGCGGCTCGTGAAACACTTGATTGTGTAAGAGAATTTGTCCGCAACAACCCGACTGTTTACTGCGGTACACATACTCCGCAGGGCTATGAGAATCTTGAAGCAAAGCGTGTCATGGATTTGGATAACCCCGTGCCTACTGTTCTTGCAGAGGTAGATTTCAGCGAAAGGCAAGCAACAGGCAAATATGTCTGCTCGATCTGCGGATATGTTTATGATCCTGCGGAACATGACGGAGTAGCATTTGAGGACTTGCCCGACGACTGGAAATGTCCGAGATGCAAGCAGGGCAAGGACAAGTTCAATCCGGCGTAAAAGACGCCCGAAGCGGATAAATGTCCGTGTAAGTGCTGTAAGCATTACAATGCGATATAGGAATAAATCAGAAATATAATAAAACAGAGGCATTCGTTTGAGTGCCTCTGTTTTTCCTATTCTGTTTGGTTTGTCAGTCGTTCCGCTAAGAGAAACGTGCCATGCGGTGCACTTTTGCTTGTCAGATAAGCTTCGGAATACGCTTGAGAATGAGCTCATATACCGCTGACGAGACAGCAATGCTCATTCCGCCCTGCACGAGATTTGCTGATATACCGAGTAGCGCCGTGGTCACGGAGCCGTAGAGCACCGCCTCGTAAGCGAAGTACCCCGCAGCCATGATCAGCTCAGCCGCAGCAGCAGCTATTATCCTTGCGTGAGCGCCCGAGAGCTTCCTGCTGAGCGCCTTGAACGTGAAGAACGAAGCGACAGCCAAGAGCGACTTTATCACGAGCGTAGCCGGAGCGTATACGACGTATCCGGTAACGAAGTCAGCGAGGGCTGAGCCAATGCCAGCCGAAGCAGTACCGTATACCGGACCCAGCAGCCATGCCGAGATATTGACAAGGCTGTCCCCGAGGTTGACGTAGCCCTTAGTCGGGGTAGGTATCTGTATCAGGAAGGTCGCAACGCAGGTGAACGCCGCAAGCAGCGCCGCGAGAGTGAGCTTCCTGAGCTTGATGTGTTCATTGTTTTTCATATTCAGTCTCTCCCTTTCTCTGCAGCCCTACATTTCCTGTAGGATATATATAATATACCATACTTCCCGGGTGATGTCAATAATTCCTGCGATACTATCTCCCTATAGCCGGTAATAGTCCGCCACACAGCATTATACCACTTCGCGAAGCAGATTTCAAGCCCTGTTTTGCAAAAATTTTGCTTATTCGCTCTTGCAAATACAGCTCAGAAGTGTTATAATTATTGTATATATGATTTTTACAGGAGAAAACTATGGACAACACAATCTACACCCAGCAGATCAACCATATCGTCAAAGAAGTAAAAAAAGCCGTTATAGGCAAGGACGACATCATCATAAAGGTACTGCTCGCGATACTCTGCAAGGGACATATCCTCATCGAGGATATCCCAGGTGTCGGCAAGACGACTCTCGCGCTCGCTTTTTCAAAGGCGCTCTCACTTGAGCACAACCGTATGCAGTTCACCCCTGATGTTCTCCCGTCCGACGTCACCGGCTTCTCTGTTTACAATAAGACCAAGAACTCCTTCGAGTTCCGCCCGGGAGTTGCCTTCTGCAACCTTTTCCTCGCCGACGAGATAAACCGTACCTCGAGCAAAACGCAGTCCGCGCTGCTCGAGCTCATGGAGGAAAAGAGCATAACCGTCGACGGCAGTACATACAAGCTCCCTGAGCCTTACACTGTTATCGCCACGCAGAACCCGATCGGCTCTGCCGGTACGCATAATCTCCCCGACTCCCAGCTCGACCGCTTCATGATAAAGCTCAGCATGGGCTACCCGGATTTCAGCGGCGAGGTCTCGATACTGAAGACAAAATACAACGCCAACCCGCTCGACGAGGTGCGTCCGGTAGCTGATTCTGCGGCACTTATGAAAATGCAGGAGTATATCTCCAACGTTTACGTTGACGACAGGATCTACGAATACATCGTAGCGCTCTCCGCCGCGACCCGAAACGATCCTATGCTCAAGCTCGGCGTCAGCCCCCGCGGTACGCTCGCCCTCATGCAGCTTTCAAAGGGCATAGCAGTGGCAATGGGACGCGACTATGTTATCCCCGACGACGTATCGTTCATATGCTCCGATGTTTTCGAGCACCGCGTGATCCTCAATTCCAAGGCAAAGCTGTCTGACCTTACACCCAAGACCGTCATAGAAAACATCATAAAGTCCGTACCTGTACCGGGCATCGCCGCACCACAAAGGAAAGCGCAATGATACTCACCAAGCGATTGTTCATCGCGCTGATACTTATCTGTGCCGCCTTTTATATCCTGTACATATGGGATTTTGCACTGGTGCTGCTCGTCATAATGATAGCACTGCCTGTGCTGATGTTCATATTCCTGCTCATCACGAAATTCCTGATAAAGGTCGAGTTCGCGGTAAAGAACGACACCGTTTCCAAGAACGAGAACTTCCCAGTTCAGATCTGTCTCACCAACCGCAGCTTCCTCCCTATCGGAAAGGCAGAAGCGACCATTGACTACTACAATGTTTTCAACAACGAGATAAACTCCTTCGTTCTGCATATGCCGATACAGGCACGGAACACCCAGCGCATGACGTTCCAGATGAACTCGAAGTTCTGCGGGATAATCAGGATAAGCTGCCGCTGCATCAAGATATACGACCCGCTCCGGCTCTTCCGCTTCAAGGTCGGCAAGGGCGTCTCCACGCAGGTCTCGGTAATGCCTGAGGGAAAGGAGATAGGCGGGACCGTAGTATTCACCGGCAGGATAGATGAGGAGAGCGACATCTTCTCCGAGAACCGCCCCGGCGACGATCCATCTGAGGTATTCGACCTCCGAAACTATATCCCCGGCGACAAGCTGAACCGCATACACTGGAAGCTGAGCTCCAAGAAGGACGAATTCATCGTCAAGGACTACAGTCTCCCCGTCGATGTGCCGTCGGTCATCTTCCTCGACCTGAAAGGCTATGAGTACTCCGAGTACACCCTCCCGATCTTCGACACCATGATAGAGTCAATGGTCTCGATATCGCAGTTCATGCTCGAAAACGAGCGCATACACACGCTTGTCTGCTTCAACGGACACGTCGGGACATTCGTCGAGTACCGCATAACCTCTCCAGATTCACTTTCAGCCGCAGTTCGCGGCATCATCAACTCAGTCCGCGACGACATGGGCTGTCAGCCTGCTGAGAGCTATCTCAGCGACAATCCCGACATCTCCGTCTCCTCGTTCACGTTCATCACCTCGAAGTCCGATCACCCCGTCATCGAGTACATGGACACCGAGCTCGACGCAGATATCAGGAACGCAGTCATAATTTTAAAAACAGTTGAAGAAGCTGAACGGGAAATTCCCTCCCACGCTTCCGTAAATACGATACCCGTCATCATCGGCAGGATATCATCTTCGATAAAGGACATAGAATTATAAAGGATACGATATGAGTAAGAAGCTCCAGGGCAACAGCAACGGCGTTGCTATCTGTGACAGCATCGTGATGTCTGTGCGGAACAAGCGTCCGAATATCCGGAAGCCGCTTGCCGTGTTCATTTCGATAGCCGGCTATTTTTCAGTAATATTCTCATTCCTCGGAATGTTCGATCTGGTATACGACGAGGTAAAGTTCGGCGTGACGTGTATCCTGCTCTCGGCAGTGTATATAACGCTGTCCCTCATCGGCAGGAAGGCTCTCTGGCTGATACTCGGCTCGATAGTGGCATTCGGTATCTCAGCATACCGGAGGTTTGAAGAGCTGACCAAAGGCTTTGAGTACGTCTACAACGTCGTATACAGCACCTCATTCCACACGAACATCAGCTACTATAAATACCTTAAACCGCGCTTGGAGGAGGAATACGTCACTACGCTCCTCATCTTTGCCGTCTGGCTGCTGGCGATAATCATCTATTTTTTCACTATATACAAGCCCAACCCGATATTCCCGCTGCTCATCAGCTTTCCTATCCTCGAGGTGGGACTGTACAACGGCATCGAGATACCGCTTTTCTGGGGTGTCATGACTGTCGCTTACTGGCTCGCCCTCATGGCTATGTCCACGATCGACGTCGGCGAATACATAGGCGGCGTCGGAGGATTTGTCCGGCGCGGAAGCCTTTTCTTCCCCAAGAAGCAGATGAAGCTGAAGGTCACTGAGCAGTGCGGGCTTGTCGTAATGGCGTGTGTGCTCATCATATCGGGAGTGTCCCTCGCGGTCATGAGAGCCACCGATTACGAGCGAAGCGATGAGATAAACCAGAAGCGCCGCGACATCAGCGAGGCGTTCAGCAATTTCTCCTTCGATAATTTCTTCGAGAGCGTCTCCGGACTTTCAAAGGCATTCGGTATCGACCTCAGCTTCGATAACCACAAGCTCGGCACGCAGGATCACGTCCGCTACAAGAACACGACCGATCTCATCTGCACCTTTGACCGCAAGTACGACGGCGCTGTCTACCTGAAAAGCTACACCGGCGCAGTCTACGGCGACAACCAGTGGAACGACCTTGACTCCTCCGCGTACAGCGACGGCATTTTCGGCGATTTCGACGAGTACGGCGTCTACGCGCAGGACTTCCCCTGCATCATGTCAAAGTACATCAGCTCCCCGAACAACGAGATGACCGTCTGGATAATCTCCAAGCTGAAGGAGGAAAAGACCTTCGCGCCTTACGGCACCGACAGCATGGGCGAGCTCACCTACTACCGCGACAGCACGGTCTCCTCCAAGAGCGGCTCCGCGGACGAGTACTCCTATAACTTCATGCCGGTCTCCGCGGCGTATGTCGCCCCGTTCCTCGACGAATCAAACAGACTGACCTTCTCGCTCGATTCCATCAACGACAAGAACTGGTACAGCGAAATCGAGGATTACTGCGATAAGAACGACCTGTTCACCTACAGCGGACTGTTCTCAGTCGATACCACGGTACAGAGCTACACGAGCTCCATGTATTCGGACGGCAAGGCGATAATGGCACTTCTTCTCGAAAGCAGATACAGAGAGTTCGTCTACGATAACTACCTGCAAGTGCCTGATAACAATAATATGGACGAAGTCAGGGAGGCGTATTCTGACATTCTCAGCAAGGCAGACACTGCCAATTCCGCTGCGGAAAAGATAAATCTCCTTCAGGAGATAAGAGAGCGCATCGCCCAGCAGACTGACTATTCCCTCGACCCGGGCAAGACTCCCGGCAACCGCGATTTCGTAAACTACTTCCTCCTTGAGAACAAGAAGGGCTACTGTACGCACTTTGCCTCCTCAGGCGTCCTGCTCGCACGAATGGCAGGAATACCCGCCCGCTACGCTACGGGCTATATCATAGTCGGCGACGATTTCAGCAGCTCCTCAAAAAACAAGGACGGCTCATATACGATAAATGTCAAGGACAACCGCAGCCACGCATGGGCTGAGGTCTACCTCGACGGCTACGGCTGGGTGCCCTTTGAGTTCACCGCAGGTTATTCCAACCAGTCGATAGACACGAACAAGCCCAAGCAGACCACTTCCGCCGTGACCACTAACAGCTCCACAGTCACCACCACCGCTGCCGCTTCCGGTACGACTCTCGCGACCTCCTCCGGCGGCAGAGAAGCCACGACCCGCGAAAATCAGGTGACCACAAGGTCAGACGTAACTACGACTCTCCCCGCGACCTCAGCCGCAGGGATACGCTCCGGAAGCAGCTCCGGCAGCATTAGAGTACCGGACTTCGTCAAGAAGATACTTTTCTCAGTCATGCTCATCTCAGCAGCAGTATGCATTATCCTGCTGAGACGCTGCCTGACGCTTAAACTTCGCGAAAAGCGCTTCACCACCGGCTCCAATGCGCGCAGGATAGCTCATATGTACGCCTACGCTGTTAAGCTGCTCGGATCAGTCGGCATAAAGCAAAGCGGTATCGGCTATATTGAATTCGCAAAACAGGTCGAGGAGCGGTGCTGCGGCAAAAACGGCAGACGCTTCCCCGAGGGAGCTTTCAATACATTCATGGACACCGCCCTGCGATCGAGCTTCGGACAGCGCAGTGCTGGGAACGCCGATGCAGAATCGTGCCGGAAGTTCGTGGATACGCTTTCCGCAAACATATATGAAGAATCCGGCTGGCTGCGGCGTCTCTCGCTCAGGTATCTCTCGGTGCTGAGCAGATAGGAGGTAAATATGAAGATCAGCAATGCAGGCTATATCGCGAAGGCGATAGCCCTCATAATGACAGGACTGATACTGGCGTTTTTCCCGAAGGTCCTGACGTGGATATTCGTAGCGCTGGGCATGATAATAATAGTTTCATGCTCACTGATGATAGTACCGGCGCTGTTTTCCGGAGAAGGAGGAGGGAGCTTCCTTTCGGGCGGCGTGACAGGTGTTATCATCGGCGTGATAGTGATACTCGCTCCGAAGATAATAGCACTTGGACTTGCCGTCTTCGGCGGGATAGGCTTCATCATCTGGGGCGCAGTACAGATAGGAAAGGCGCTGAAGTCTGAAAAAGGCTCCGACAAGCGATTATTCGGCATGATACTGGGAATTGTCCTCGCAGCGGTCGGAGCGTTCATGATGTTCAACCCGTTCAGCGCAGCGACAGTCGCAAGAATAATAATCGGCGTCACGCTGATAGTGCTCGGCGCATACAACATCTACATCGCCCACGCGATAAACGAGCACAACAAAGGTGCCTCCGGGAATATAATCGACATCGACGGCTACACCGTTGACGACGATCCCGACCGGAAATACCTGCAATAAAGAAAAATAGCTTCTGAGCGAACTCAGAAGCTATTTCTTTTAGTCCATGATAAAGACCTTGAATGCCCTGTAAGCCATGTAGGTGTCGAGCTTTGAAACTATCTCGAAGGGTGCGTGCATAGAGAGCACCGGAACGCCGAGGTCGATAGTGTCAACGTCGAGATTGGCGATATATGCAGCGACCGTACCGCCGCCGCCAGCGTCCACCTTACCGAGCTCACCGGTCTGCCAAACTACATCGTTCTTGTCGAGGAGACGCCTAACCCTGCCCGCAAACTCAGCGGAAGCGTCAGACGTGCCGGACTTGCCGCGAGCGCCCGTGTACTTGGTGATGACCACTCCCCTGTTGATGTACGCGCAGTTGTTCTTCTCGTTCACATCAGCGAAGGTCGGGTCAAAAGCAGCGTTGACATCAGCGGAGAGGCACTGCGAAGCGGAGAGCACAGCCCTGCCGTTCGAGCCGAGATCCTCAGCGATATCATAAATGAAGTACTTGAGGTATGACGAGCAGAGACCAGTATTGCCGTCGCTGCCTATCTCCTCCTTGTCGGTGAGGACAGTGACAACAGTATGCACCGGAGCCTCACACTCCATAGTAGCCGCAAGAGCTGTATAAGCGCACACTCTGTCATCGTGACCGTAGGAACCGATCATGCTTCTGTCGAAGCCGATATCCTTAGCCTTGAACGCAGGAACTACCTCGAGCTCCGCGGAAATGAAATCTGACTCCGTAACGCCGTACTTCTCATAGAGGAGGTTCAGGACAGCAAGCTTCACAGCCTCGCTGGACTCATCGTCCCTGAACGGACGCGAACCGATGAGGACATTGAGCTGCTCGCCCGTGATACCTGTCGCGAGCGGCTTCTTCATCTGCTCTGCCGCAAGGTGCGGGAGAAGATCAGTCACGCAGAAAACCGGATCGGACTCCTCCTCGCCTATCCTTACAGTGACAGTCGAGCCGTCGGCCTTGATGATAACGCCGTGGAGCGAAAGCGGGATAGCGGTCCACTGGTACTTCTTGATACCGCCGTAGTAGTGGGTCTTGAAGTAAGCCATCTCCGTGTCCTCGTAGACCGGATTCTGCTTGAGATCGAGCCTCGGGGAGTCGATATGCGCCGCACAGAGCCTTACGCCCTCAGAGATAGGAGCCTTTCCTATCACGGAGAGAATGACGGCCTTGCCGCGGTTATTGCGGTAGATCTTGTCACCGGCACTGAGCTTCATACCGGACTTGTACTCCTTGTAGCCATTCTTCTTAGCGAGCTCAATTATGACCGCATTAGCCTCACGCTCAGTCTTAGCGGCGTCCATGAACCTTTTGTACTCCTCGCAGAAAGCGTCGCACTTCGCGAGCTCCTCCGCGGAGACACGGCGGATGCCGTTTTTCCTCTGAAGCAAGAGTTTTTCCTTTAATTCCTTGATCTCGTCTTTTTTATCCGACATTTGTACTGCTCCTTTCATCGCATCGTCTGTACCCTACCGGACTGAAATTATTGCGGTAGTAGTCCTTTATCTTATCGGACACCTCCTTGGATATCTCATAGACCGTATCCATCGAGGTGTTGTTTTTGATTATGTAATCGGAGTGCTTGCGGAAGAACTCCTCATCGAGCTGTGAATTCATACGCTTCTGAGCCTGATCGGGCGTGAGCTGATCCCGCGCGACTATCCGTTCCTTGCGTATCTCGGGATCTGCGAGCACAGAAATTATGATCTCGCAAAAATCATCAGCACGGCTCTCGAACAGCGTCGGAGCGTCGAGCAGAATGAGCTTCTCCCCTTTTATCGAATGCGCCTTTATCTGCCTGAGTATTTCCCCGGTGATATAAGGATACATAATAGAATTGAGCATTTCAAGCTTTGAGCGCTCGGAGAAAACTATCCCCGCAAGAGCGCGTCTGTTGAGGGTCTCGTCCTCGTTGAGCACCTCATGACCGAAAAGGTCCTCTATCTCGCCGAGACAGTTCGTCCCCTTTTCCACGAGCTTGCGCGCGACGTTATCGGCGTTTATGACCGCAAAGCCGTTCTCCGCGAAAATACGCGAGACCGTACTTTTGCCGGCGCCGGTCTGACCCGTCAGACCCACGACCATAACTCCGTCAAGACTGTTCATATCCTTATCACCTCGAATCCTGCCGCCCTGATGAGGCGGTTATATACTGCCAATCCTACGCCGTCAGCCTGAGGAGCGCGCACATAGACCTTCTTCGCTCCGATATCGTCGAGCTCACGCAGGCGCTGAAAGAGCAGATGAGCCTGAGAGAGGCTGTCCCCGCCGTAGGTCATATGCCTGTAAGGGAAATCCTTCTCGTCGCCGTCAAAAATGAGCGAAAAGACCTCGTCCCCGCCTTTTTTTCCAACGTAATCGGTGAAATCCTCCAGCGAGGACTCGACCATAATAATATCAGCCTTCGGGGAGTAATGCTTGTACTTCATTCCCGGAGAAGCAGCCTTCTGACCCTCTGCAAGATCGTGAAGTATCGCCGGGTCGATTATGACGTTCCCGCAGTGCTTCAGCAGCATCTCCCTCGTCACGCAGCCCGGACGCAGTATGCGGACCGTGTCCTCGTCCTCAATGGCTATAACAGTGGATTCCACGCCGTATTCTGACTGTCCCCCGTCAACTACAGCAGCTATCTTGCCGTCCATGTCGGAGATGACGTGCTTGGCAGTCGTGGTACTGGGATAGCCCGACGCATTAGCCGACGGAGCGGCTATCGGGCAGCCTGAGAGCTCGATTATCCGGTGCATCACCGGGTGTGAGGGCACACGGATACCGACGGTATCAAGACCGCCGGAGGTGACCATAGGTATCCTGTCGTTTTTTGGCAGCACGATAGTGAGCGGACCGGGACAGAAATGTCCTGCGAGCCGGTACGCGAGCTTCGGGATATGTCTGGTATACTTCTCCGCGTCGGAGAAATAAGCAAGATGAACTATCAGCGGATTATCGGCAGGTCTGCCCTTTGCCGCAAAAACACTGCGTACCGCTTCCTCATTGGAGGCGTCGGCTCCGAGACCGTACACAGTCTCCGTAGGTATGCCGACTATCTCGCCGTCCTGAATGAGCTTCGCGGCTATTTCGAGCTGTTCTTCGCTGTCGCTCAGCAATAAAGTTTCCATACAGATTACGCTTCCTGATCTGCCAGTCTTGCAGCCTGATCTGCGGTCGCAAGAGCGTCAAATACTTCGTCCAGATTTCCGTTGAGGATATCCTCGAGCCGATAGATAGTAAGCCCTATCCTGTGGTCGGTGAGACGTCCCTGCGGATAATTGTAGGTCCTGATACGCTCGGAGCGGTCGCCTGTGCCGACCTGATTCTTTCTCTCCGATGCGATCTTAGCGTTCTGTTCCTCCTGCATAGCTTCATAGACCCTCGACCGGAGGATCTTCATTGCCTTGTCCTTGTTCTTGTGCTGACTTCTTTCGTCCTGACACTCCACGACCACA
>JAFRXR010000029.1 GCA_017443395.1 Ruminococcus sp.
CAAGCCCCGCAATCTCGCAAAGAGTGTTACTGTTGAATAAAAATGGTAAGACCTCCGGGGAACCAGAGGTCTTTCATTATTATGTCCCTTGCAGGCGTGGAGTCAAGGTAAGCGAACAGACAGTCGAGCAGATCCTGATAGCAGTGCTCAGCGAGGTGCATACCGTCCCCCGCGGAATTATCCTCCCGCAGCGCCAGTGTCTCCTCGTCCGCGACCACAGAATAAGCATCGAAGTACCATACATGGTCGTCGTTCAGGCTGTTGACCGCCTCCTCAAGCGCAGAATTGAACATTCTTATCTCCTCGTTGCTGGTGAAATCGTTGGAATCAAAAATGGGGGTCGTAGCAGCGGCAATGAAGACCGTATCCGGCGAGATCTTGCGTATCCGCATGATGACGCGCAGGTAGTTTTCCGCGTATTCCTCGGCTGTGTACATATTCACATCGTTCATGCCGACCGAAAAATAAAGCACTGCCGGCTTTATGTACGCGACCGCACCGTAGGTATCGACCTCACCGCTGCCGTAATCATATGTAAAGTAATCGAGGTTCCAGATAGATACCGCCGACTGTGCGATGTTATGCTCCGCGTCGATGAGACCGTAGTGACGGAACCCCGACGCTATCGAATCTCCCGCGACCGCAAGATCTCTCATGTACAGCTTTTCATTCGGGGATTTTTCTGCGCCGATGTATTCAGCGGAGCTGCTGCGCGGCTCAGGCTCCTCGGGGACGACCTCGAGCGGCGGCAGGGGAGGTTCATCAGCGGTGGTATTAGGCTCGACCGCAGCCTCAGTGACTGGCTCCTGCTCTGCTGTAACGGGAGCAGCCCTCATCGGAGGCTCCAGATGCAGCGTGACCGACATCAGCATAGCACAGGCGGCAGCGATAACGAGCAGCAGACCCGCCCGCTGTACCAATTTGTTTTTCATGTTTCACTTCCCGACTTCAGTGTCACCTTATTTTACCACATCTTTCCGGGCTTGTAAAGGCTCTGGCTTGACAAAAGTACGAAATAGTGCTAAAATACAATAAAATAAACAGCATAGGAGATACCCCGATGAATAATATAAAGATAACTGAGCTCTACGATCTTTCTCATACGGCTGCAAGGGACTACCTCAGCCAGTACACATACCCGTGGGAGGCGCTCAAGGGCATAAGCGACATGATAATCGCCCTCGGAAAGACGCTTGACCCCGACGAATACGACAGCCCCAGCGAGAATGTCTGGGTACATAAGACCGCAAAGATCTTCCCGTCAGCATACCTTGGCGCACCGTGTATCATCGGCGCAGGAACTGAGGTCCGCCACTGTGCCTTCATCAGAGGGAGCGCGCTGGTCGGCGAGAACTGCGTTGTCGGCAACTCGGTCGAGCTGAAAAACGTCATCATTTTCGATAATGTACAGACCCCGCACTACAACTACGTCGGCGACAGTATCCTCGGCTACAAGTCCCACATGGGCGCAGGCTCTATCACATCTAATGTCAAGTCTGACAAGACCAACGTCGTTATCAAGTCCGGCTCCGAGACTATCGAGACCGGTATCAAGAAGATAGGCGCAATGCTCGGCGATCACGTCGAGGTCGGCTGCAACAGCGTTCTCAATCCGGGCACGGTCATCGGCAGGAACTGCAATGTATACCCCACAAGCTGCGTCAGGGGAGTTATCCCGGAGGGCAGTATCTGGAAGAACGATGGAACAGTTGTAAAAAAACACTGATATGATACAGAGCTTGAACCACCCATTAATTGGGTGGTTTTGATTTTGTGTTCTTATTCTTATTGATGTATGATTCGCAGGCGGACACATGAGTCCGCCCCTGCAACCTGAAACCTAACCCCTGACACCTGAAACCTAAATAATGCTTGCAAATATCTGAAAAATGTGGTATCATATATAAGTATGCTATTTTTGGAAAGGAGAAGCCGCGTCTGCGGCGGGATCAAATGGCAAAAAAGAACGATTACGGCAATGAAAGCATCACAATGCTGAAGGGCGCCGATAAGGTAAGAAAGCGCCCGGCAGTAATATTCGGCTCTGACGGTCTCGACGGCTGTGAGCACTCGATATTCGAGGTCATCTCGAACTCTATCGACGAAGCGCGTGAGGGCTACGGAAACAAGATAATAATCACCCACTACCGCAGCCACGACATCGAGGTCGAGGACTTCGGACGCGGCTGTCCTGTGGATTTCAACAACAACGAGCAGCGCTATAACTGGGAGCTCGTCTACTGTGAGCTGTACGCCGGCGGTAAGTATGACGACGCAGCCGATACCTATGAATACTCCCTCGGACTTAACGGTCTGGGACTCTGTGCGACGCAGTTCTCGTCCGAGTTCATGGACGTTCAGGTAGTCCGTGACGGCTTCAAGTACGATCTCCACTTCGAGAAGGGCGAAAACGTCGGCGGATTGAAAAAGGAGCCCTGCAAGCGTAAGCAGACCGGCACTAAGACCCGCTGGCGCCCAGATCTTGAGGTCTTCACGGACATCGACGTATCTGACGATTATTTCTGCGATATCCTGAAAAGACAGGCTGTCGTCAACCCGAATATCCTGTTCGTGTTCCGCTCTGAGAACGAAGCCGGCGGCTTTAACGAGCAGGAGTTCATCTACGAGAACGGCATAACGGATTATGTCACCGAGATAGCCGGCTCCAACGCCATGACCTCTATCCAGCATTGGACCGCCGAGAAACGCGGCAAGGACCGTGAGGACAAGCCCGAATACAAGGTCAAGCTCGACGTTGCGCTGACCTTCTCGAACAAGGTCAAGCAGATCGAATACTACCACAACTCGAGCTTTCTCGAGCACGGCGGCTCGCCGGAGGACGCAGTTAAACGCGCGTTCGTGGCGCAGATAGATACCTACCTCAAGCAGAACAACGCCTACCAGAAGAACGAGGGCAAGATAAACTACAACGACGTCGAGGAATGCCTTGTGCTCGTGTCGTCGTCCTTCTCGACACAGACCTCCTACGAGAACCAGACCAAAAAAGCTATCACCAATAAGTTCATTCGCGAGGCTATGACCGAGTTCCTCCGTCACCAGCTTGAGGTCTACTTTATTGAGAATCCCGACGAGGCTAAGAAGATATCCGAGC
>JAFRXR010000030.1 GCA_017443395.1 Ruminococcus sp.
CCCTCGCCGTAAGCGCAGGTCTTCTTGTCGTCGTCATTCTGAGGAGTATGCGGACCGAACGCCTGCTCGGTCATATCGAAGCTCTGTATCGGACCGTCGAGCGTGACCATATCCTCCTTGAGCTTGACGTAGTAGCAGGTCGGATTACCGAACATCAGCCACGCCTGACCGTCGTCGTCGATCATGACAGTCGGGTCTATGTAGTTCCAGTTAGGACCGCAAAGCGGCTTACCGAGGACGTCCTCGTAAGGACCCGCAGGATCGTCCGCGACAGCAACGCCGATAGCTCTTCCGCCGCCGGTATTGTTGGTCGTGGTAAAGTAGAAATAGTACTTGCCGTTGCGCTCTATACACTGCGAAGCCCATGCGTCGTTCTCGCCGCACCAGCTGAAGCTCGTGTCCTCGAGGATACGTCCGTGATCGGTCCAGTTCTTCATATCCTTTGTGGAGAAGCACTGCCACCCCGTCATCTTGTAGAAGTCATTATCGCCGTCGCGATCGCAGCCTGTGAAGACGTACAGCTCGTCGCCGAACACTACCGGGGCAGGATCGGGCGTGAACGAGGTCTGCACGATCGGATTTTCCGCGTGTATCATGCACGGCGCCCCCGAGGCAAATGCCGCTAAGGACAGCGCAGCCGCAGAGGCAGCTGCTATCATTTTCTTCATCATTTGTAATACCCCCAAATGCATTTCGTCATTAAGACATAAAAACTGTTAACACAATATTAACAAATATGTTGAAAAATATCAACCCATTATTTGCAGAATAAGTGCAGAAAATGAATCTGTCAAAGATGAAGTTTTTTCTTTACTTTTTCGCGGCAGTGTGGTATAATAAATACGTACCCGGGCACTTCCGGACAGATTCAGCTGCTGTATTCAAAGGCGAGTGCAGCATTTCAAGGAGGTATTTCCATCATGGGAAAAGTTAGGATAGGTATCGCAGGCTACGGCAACCTCGGCAGAGGCGTCGAGCTTGCTATAAGACAGAACGACGACATGGAGCTCGCAGGCATCTTCACCCGCCGTGATCCCTCGGCTGTGACTCCGCTCACTCCGGGCGCTCCTGTCTATAAGATCGACGACATCAGGTCAATGACGGACAAGATCGACGTCCTCATCATCTGCGGAGGCAGCGCGACTGACCTCCCCAAGCAGACTCCCGAGCTCGCTCAGTACTTCAATGTCATCGACAGCTTCGACACTCACGCACGTATCCCCGAGCACTTCGCGAACGTTGACAAGGCTGCAAAGGAGAGCGGTCACCTCGCATTCATCTCCCTTGGCTGGGATCCGGGTCTCTTCTCGCTCAACAGGCTCTACGCAGAGTCCATACTCCCCAACGGCAAGAGCTATACATTCTGGGGCAAGGGCGTTAGTCAGGGTCACTCCGACGCTATCAGACGTGTCCCCGGCGTAAAGCGCGGCATACAGTACACAGTCCCGGTAGAGTCCGCAATGGACGCAGTACGCTCCGGCTCCATGCCCGAACTCACCACCCGCCAGAAGCACACCCGTGAGTGCTGGATTGTTCCCGAGGAGGGCGCAGATCTTGCCGCTATCGAGAACGCGATCAAGACCATGAAGAACTACTTCGATGAGTACGACACCACAGTTAACTTCATCTCCGAGGAGGAGTTCGACGCAAAGCACAACAAGATGCCCCACGGCGGATTCGTGATGCGCAGCGGACTTACAGGCGACGGCGAGCAGACCCACCAGATGATCGAGTATTCGCTCAAGCTCGAGTCCAACCCCGAGTTCACAGCAAGTGTGCTCATCTGCTACGCAAGAGCTCTCGCACGCCTCAAGGCAGAGGGCGCTACAGGCTGCAAGACCGCCTTCGACATCGCTCCCGCATATCTCTCCAAGCTCACAGGCGAGCAGCTCAGAGCCTCCATGCTCTGATATCCCCGCAATAAAAAACTACCGGAGCTCCCCGCAGGGAACTCCGGTTTTTTTTGGCTTTTATCGTTTTTCTCTGATGATCGTTCTGCTGCACAGATAAGTGATGAGGAAGTATCCGCCGTATATCGCGAGGATTATCACAGATGTGAATATCATCGAGCTCACAAAGCCTTCCTTTATGAATATCGACAGCATCTTATTAGCACACCTCAGCGCGAAGAAGGAATGCAGCGCAGCAAGCAGCAGAGGCAGCAGGAAAAGCATACCCGTCTGACGGAACAGCGAGGCTGAGATGTCGGATTCGTCCGCGCCTATCTTTCGCAGGATACTGTACCGCCCGACGCTGTCAACGCTGTCCGAGAGCTGCTTCAGCGCGAGTATCGCACCGCAGGTGATGAGGAACACGATACCGAGGTAGAGAGCGATGAACGTAGCTATCGCGCCGATACCAACAGTCTCGTCCGCGAGCTGGAACTTCGTCAGCAGCCCGGCGTAAAGATCAGGTTCTTCTTCGCCGTTCATTATCTGCTGTTTTTCCTCGTCAGTGAGGTCTTCCCTGAGCATATAATCGTAATCCTTGAAGATCTTCCTGTACTCCGCGAGGAACTCCTCCTCCTTTTCGCGTTTCTGCTTGGGAGTCGCAGCGTCGTACCATACCCAGAATATCTCGTATTTGCCCTCCAGCTCGGCAGCGACGCTGTCGGGGACTATCAGTGATCCGTTCTCAGTACGCTGTATCGAGCCCACCACGAAGTCGTCCTTACATTTATCGAACGCAGGCTTCAGAGTACGTCCTGCGACTGTTATCTCGTTGCCGTCGCTCAACGCCTTATCGTAGTACTTCATGAGCTCCTTCATGTTGCAGAAAACTGCATATTCGTCCTCGGCGAGGGTGATCTTTCTGTCGTCCCTGCCGCGGAACTCCTGCATCCTGTTGAAGTCGCTGACAGAATAAACGGGTCTGTTGTCAAAATAGAAGACGGTTATCAGATTTGAGCCGAGCGCCTTGGCGAAGTCGTCCGTGTACTTTCCGAGGACATCTCTGAACTTGAGACCGGAATCATAGATCATCACGGACTCAGCCTTCTTGAACGCAGCGGAGAGATCATAGCCGTTCTCCGCATACACTTCCTCGCAGCTCATCGCACCCTCGCCGGTCCTGTTGTAGAAGGCTATCTCAGCGTCGCTCTGGAAGTACTCCTTCACGCCGTTGTTGAGGGTCTTCCTTGCCGAGAAAGCAATGGACAGCAGGCAGACCGTCGAGAACAGCATTAGGCATATCACCGTCATTGAGAAGACCATAGTGGTGACCTTGCTGCTGAGCTGCCTGTAGGTGAACGAGTTGAGCTTGGTGAAGTAGGTCTTTTTCATCGCCATGGCAAGACGCAGGAGCAGACCCGACACCGACCAGAAGAACAGGAACGTAGCAGCCGCTATGACCGCAAGGACCAGCACGCTCCCCCAGCCGTCGAGATTGGAATACTGCCAGCCTATCCTGCGGTATGCCCACACGAGCATACCCGCAGAGATGATGAACATCACAAGGCACACCCACGGGTTGTGCAGACGCAGCCTCTCGCCGCGCTTGTCGGACTGTATGAGGTCGATGAGCTTACATTTGCCGATAGACCGGCTGTTGAAGATCATCACCACGACGTACATGATACCGAAGTAGATGATAGTTTTGAGCACGGACTTTCCCGACAGCACAAAGCGGAACTTCGTCATGTTCGCCTCAAACAGGTCAACGACTACCGCGCTGAGCAGCTGCGAGAGACCGATACCGATGATAAGTCCTGCGATCAGTGAGCCGATACCGATGATTACGGTCTCGGTCAGGAGTATCGCGGATATCCTGCCCTTGCTCATTCCGAGCGTGAGGTACACCGCGAACTCCTTGTGGCGGCGCTTCATGAGGAAGCGGCTCGCGTAGACAATGAGCAGTCCGAGCACCACCGCAACGAACACACTGACGCCCGAAAGCGCCTTCGTCATGATATCTATCATCTCGGAGGTGTCCTTCGAGACCTCAAGGAACGCCGTCTGCGTCTCTATCGCGTTGAAGACATAGAATACCGCAACACCTATCATGAGCGTGAAGAAGTAGATAGCGTAGTCGCGGATACTGCGGCGGATATTGTTCAGTGACAGCTTAAAGAGCATCGCTGACGTCACCTCCCAGAAGCGTAACGACGTTGATTATCTTGTCGAAGAACTGCTTGCGGGGATCGTCACCGCGGCTTATCTCATTGAAGATCTTGCCGTCCTTGATGAAGATGACGCGGGAGGCATAGCTCGCAGCGAAGCTGTCGTGAGTGACCATGATTATCGTCGCACCGCAGTCGGAGTTGAGGTAGTTGAAGCGCTCGAGGAGCATTTTAGCCGCCTTGGAATCGAGCGC
Organism: Ruminococcus sp.; assembly: GCA_017443395.1. GTDB lineage: Bacteria > Bacillota > Clostridia > Oscillospirales > Ruminococcaceae > Ruminococcus. The sequence continues at coordinate 4,312 of JAFRXR010000030.1, forward strand.
ACCGGTCGGCTCGTCAGCGAGCACGAGCTTCGGCGAGGTGACTATCGCACGTGCGGACGCGACCCTCTGCTTCTGTCCGCCGGACATCTGATAGGGGTACTTTTTCAGAACCTCTGTGATACCGAGCTGCCCCGCGACTTCATTCACGAGCTTGTCTATCTCGTCGTGAGGGCGCTTCTGTATCGATAGCGCGAGCGCGATATTCTCATAAGCCGTGAGGGTATCAAGGAGGTTGAAGTCCTGGAAGATGAACCCGAGCTTGTCCCTGCGGAACTTGTTCAGCGACCGACCCTTGAGCCTTGTGATATCCTCGCCGTCGAGGACTATCTTCCCGGCTGTCACGCGGTCGATAGTGGAAATACAGTTGAGGAGGGTAGTCTTGCCACTTCCGGAAGCGCCCATGATCGCGGTGAATTCGCCATTCTCCACGCTGAACGAGATATCGTCCACCGCCTTTGTGATATTTGACCTGCTGCCGTAGTATTTTTCAATGTTGCTTATCTCGAGCAATGCCATATTTAACAGCCCCTTTCATCGTCTATCATAGCACAAAAAACGGCAGGAATCATTGGTTCAGCATTACACAAGGTTACGATTTTGTAACGTCGGGACGGAAGAGGTCATTGTTCCCGAATGACAGCGTTATCTCAGTATACTCCCCCGGGACTGAATCCGCCGATATACCGTGTCCGAGCCGTCCGCACAGCTTCTTCACGATATACAGTCCCATACCTGTCGCCCCGGAGTACGTCCGCCCGTTCTCGCCGGTGAAGCTCTTGTCGAAGATGTACGGCAGGTCGCCCGCCGGTATCCCGACGCCGTTGTCGCGGAAGTGGAGGAGCGTCCTGTCGGGGAGCACCTCCGCGCGGACGCATATCTCCGGCTCACGGTCAGGCGAAAGGTATTTCAGGCTGTTCCCCATGAGCTGTCCAAGGATATATCCGAGCCACTTGCTGTCGCTCATGACAGTGGTACCGAGCCCCTCTGTCCTTATCTCGACGTCCCTGAGCTGAAGCTCTGCGCGGTGCCGGACGGCTGTGTCCGCAAAAACGCGATCGAGCGGGGTCTCCTTGATGATGTAGTCCTTGCCGTCGCTGCCGCTGCGCGCGTAGTAAAGGACGGTCTCGATGTAGTCGTCGATACGCCGGAGCTGCTCGGCGTAGCGCGCATTGTCGTCGTTGTGGCACATTAGCTGCAAAGCGGCAACCGGCAGCTTTATCTCGTGCACCCACATCTCGATGAACTCACGGAAAGCGGCATTCTCACGGCTGAGCGCAGCAACGTCCTCATACATGGAGCGGCCCGCCTCGCGCAGCGCCTCACAGGTCAGCCTCCCCTCGAGGAAATCCGGCTCCTCGATGACCTCCGATATCAGATACTTGCGGTCGAGCTGCCGGGAGCCCTCAGCGAGGTCGTCGTAGAAGCGCTTCCTGCGCAGAATGTCCCAGAGGAATCGGCACAGCGCGGAAATGAAGTACACGCAGCTGAACGTCACTATCAGCGCGCTCCCCGTGTGGAAAGCAACCATGAATGCCGTGATCAGCAGCCACGCCCCGAAGGTAATGAGCACCGCCGGAAGACGGTCGCGAAGGATATCCCTCATTCTCATAGCAGTATGTACCCCTGTTTCTTGCGGGTCTCGATAGCGTCAGCGCAGCCGAAGTCGGAGAGCTTCGAGCGCAGCCTGCTGACGTTCACGGAGAGCGCATTATCGCTGATGAATTCATTGCTGTCCCAGAGCGCGGTGATGAGCTCGTCACGCGTGACTATCCTGCCGAGATTGTCGAGCAGCAGCTGAAAGATCAGCATCTCGTTCTTGGTGAGCACGAGCTCGCGCGCACCGTCCGCGAGGATACCCTTTGCGGGGTCAACTCTCAGCCCGCGGTACGAAGCCGTGGCGCGCAGCCTCTGTGACCTTTTCAGCACAGCAGATATCCTCAGCAGCAGTATCGTTGGGTTGTAGGGCTTGGTGATGTAATCGTCCGCGCCGTAGCTCATCGAGAGCACCTCGTCCAGCTCGGACGTCCGGCTCGTGAGCATTATCACAGGCACGTCCGACGTCTTTCGGAGCTCCTGAAGAAGTGCCTCGCCGTTCACACCCGGAAGATTTATGTCGAGCAGCACGAGCTCCGCCCCGGAGCTGCACATCTGCTTAGCAGCCCGCGAAAAATCGGTCACTGCCACGGTATCGTGTCCCTGATCCTCAAGCAGCCTCGACAGCTCCCCGCGCAGCACCTCGTCGTCCTCGATTATCATTATCCTGCTCATTTTACCGCCTCCTGTCAGCAATATTTTACCACATTCCCGCCGGCAAATCAACATTTGCGGAATATCGGCGGAAGATATTGAAATTTCCCCGGAAATGTGTTATGATTGGAGTATCCTATTTTTCCGGAGCCTGAAATGAAAACAGAAACAAAGCTCAGAGCCGCGGAGCGCCTGTATATCGCTGCCGCAGCCTTCATCACTATACTCATATGCTCGAAGTCCTCGCCGCTGTATCCGTTCAACGACTGGGTGGACGCCAACTGCTTCCTGACCGTCGGACGCTCCATGCTGCACAGACTTCTCCCCTACCGCGATCTCTTCGAGCAAAAGGGTCCCCTGCTGTATATCCTGCACGCGTTGGCGGCGCTCATCTCGGAGCAGACGTTCCTCGGCGTGTTCTTCCTTGAGGTCATCGCGTGCCTGTGGACGCTGACAAGCTCCTGCAAGCTCCTCCGCGGAGACTGCGGAAAGGCAGCGCTGTTCATCGTCCCGCTGATATCGGTGCTGATATGCTCCTCACGGGCATTCAGCCACGGTGACAGCGCTGAGGAGCTCTGCCTGCCTCTGCTGCTGAGCTCATTCTGCACAGGACTCAGCTCCGTCCGCAGCGACCGTCCGCTCACTCAGCGCGAGAGCTTCACGATAGGCGTGCTCTCGGGCTGCGTGCTGTGGATAAAGTTCTCGCTGCTCGGTTTTTATGCCGGATCCTTCATTGTACCGGCTGTCATCATCTGCCGCAGGGACGGCTTCCGAGGACTGCTCCGCAGCGTCGGTGCTATACTCCTCGGAGCAGCCGCCGCGAGCGTGCCAATACTGCTGATATTCGCAGTGAGCGGCTCCCTCGGCGACCTTTTCACGGTCTATTTTTACGACAATCTCTTTCTCTACAGCTCGGACAAAAGCGTGTGGGCGAACCTCCTCGGCGGACTGCGCTCCGTATGGAGGAACCTCCCCGCAGTTCCGGTCAGCCTGATACTGACTACCCTGATCCTCGTCTGGAAGAAGCGCACCCGCGAGCTCGCATATCTGCTTCTGACCCTCTGCGGAGCGTTCATGCTGATGTTCGGCGGCGGACGCGCGTATCAGTACTACCCTCTCGCTCTGGCGGTATTCCTGCCGTTCGCAGCGTCAGTGACATTCTCCGCGCTGAGAGCTCCCGCAGAAAAGCACCTCCGCTTACCCGGACGCGCCCTCCCGGCACTGTGTACAGCCGCCCTCGCAGCAAACGCGGCGCTGTGCGGACTTCTCTCCCGCAACACCTACCTCATGAAGTACAAAAAAGCCGATATGCCGCAGTACAGATTCGCGGAGGTAATGAAAGAAACTCCCGGTGCCGACCTTCTGAACTACGGATTCCTTGACGGCGGCTTCTATACAGTCTCGGGGACGCTCCCGACGTGCCGCTTCTTCTGCCAGACCAATCTCCCATACAGTGAGATGAAAAAGCAGCAGCAGTATTACGTTGAGAACGGGCTCACCGACTACATCGTCATGCGAACCCAAAAAGGGGAGCTCCCGCACCTGCCTGAGAAGTACGAGCTCGTCGCGGAGGCATCATTCCCCTATTATTCGCAGGACTTCACCTACTATCTGCTGAGGCTGCGCGACTGAATGCGGAACTGCTTCGGCGTCACGCCGTAGTACTGCCGGAACATCTTCCCGAAATAGCTGCTGTGCCCGAATCCGCACGCGAAGCATATCTCGGTTATCTGCATATCCGTCCCGAGCAGCAGCTCGGCGGCGGCTTTGAGCCTGTATTCGTTGAGATACGCTACAGGCTTTTTGCTTATCATGCTGCGGAAGCACCGGAAGCATTCGCTCCTGCTTATGTTCGCGGAGGCAGCTATCTCGTCAACGGTCAGCTCGCGGGAGTAGTTCTCCTGAATGAACGACAGCATTGTCTTGAGCCTCTGCTCGGATAGCCCCGCAGCAGCGCGGAGCTGTGTATCCTGCGGCTCCACGCGGAGGTTCACCGCAAGGACGTACCACATCTGCGCGACCGAATTCCGCAGCAGGAGCTCCGTCCCCCATTCATCCGCACCGTGTACCGCGTACATCTCCCGCAGCTTCGCGAGGATATCGCTCTGCCAGCCGATCTGCGGTATCAGCTTCATGCCGCGCAGGAACGGATCACTGACCACTGGCGCAACGTATCGGCGGTAGATGAGGTCGCCGCCGCAGTCACCGATGAATTCAGGCATGAAGCAGACCGTCGCCATGAGCGGCTCAGGACTGTCCTCCGCGGGACGCTCCATGTGCATGGTATTGGAGTTGATGAAGAATCCCTCCCCCTCGGACACCGTGAATACGCTGTCGTTCACCGACACGTCCACGCTCCCCTCGAGCACGACTGCGAACTCGAGCTCGGGGTGCCAGTGCCAGTCGATGACGTGGTTCGTGTACCACTGGAAATTGTTGGTATACAGCTTCATCGGGAACTGCGGCGTGCCGTGGACGGCATTTTCACGGTAGCGGCTGCGGTCGGCGGACATCTCAGGCAGCTTTTCCATACATCTCACCTCGTGTTTGGCATTATCGTTATAGTTTTTGCGCGTATATTGATAGAATTATACCCATTTTGATGTTATTATATCATACAATGACGTGACTGTCAAACCTCTCATAATGACTGAAAAGGAGTTAACCATGAAAATTTCAGACGGCTTCTGGCTGAACAAGCCAGGCTACAATGTGAATTACGCGACCCAGATGTACGATATCGAGGCGGACGACCGCTCGATCACCGTTTACGCCACGAATCAGTGGATAGGCAACCGCGGAATGACCCTCGGCGGACCCATGCTCACGGTCACGTTCACCTCCACCCTCGCGAACAGCATAAAGGTAACTATCGAGCACTTCCGCGGCGCAAGAAAGAAGACCCCCTCGTTCACCCTCTATGAGGA